>DAIMFM010000044.1:14409-15320 GCA_036724585.1 Burkholderiaceae bacterium
CTCTGCAGCTCGAGGGCCTCGCGCTGGCGCCGGCCGATCGGCCGGCCTCCCCGCGCACCGCTGCGGCCGGCGTCTCCCGGCAACCCGGTCTCGCCCGCCGGTTCGGCGGCTTCCTCGATCAGCGGACAGACCCAGTACGCCTGGCGACCTTCCCCGGCCGCCGCCGCCACCCGTTCGACCAGCTCGTCGCGCCGGGAGTCGGGCAGCAGGCGGGTCACGACGGGCGTGCGGCCCGGCGGCAGTTCGTCGATGACGGTCACCTCCAGGTCCGCGTAGTAGGTCATCGCGAGAGTGCGGGGGATCGGCGTGGCGCTCATCATCAGCTGGTGCGGCAGCCGGTCGCCCGCCTTGCCGGCGAGGCGGATCCGCTGCGCGACGCCGAAGCGGTGCTGCTCGTCGACCACGACCAGCCCCAGGGACGGGAAGTCGACGCCGTCCTCGATCAGGGCGTGCGTGCCGACCAGCAGGTCGACCGCACCCGAGGCAACGGCCTCGCGCAGCCGTCGCCGCTCGCCCTCGCGCAGCGAACCGGTCATGAGCTCGGAGCGGATGCCGATCGCCTCGAACCAGGGCCGCAGCTTGCGCGCGTGCTGCTCGGCGAGGATCTCGGTCGGCGCCATGAACGCGGCCTGGTGACCGCTGCCGATCGCCTGGGCGGCCGCCAGCGCCGCGACCACCGTCTTGCCGCTGCCGACATCTCCCTGGAGCAACCGGTTCATCGGCGCCGGCCGGGCAAGATCGTCCCGGATCTGCGCCCAGGCGCGGTCCTGGGCGCCCGTCAGTGCGAAGGGCAACGCGCCCAGCAGGCGCGCCGCCAGCACGAGCTGGCTGGCGTCACGCAGCGAGCGCGCGATGGCCTGACGTTCGTTGCGTGGGCGTGACAGGAAATCTTCCTGCCAGTGCGCACTGCG
>DAIMFM010000045.1:0-951 GCA_036724585.1 Burkholderiaceae bacterium
CCCGCTTAACGTACCTCACCCGGCAGCGCGGTCATCGCGCCGCAGGAATCGCGATGCTCGATGGCGGGCGGACGCGACTTCGAGGAGACATGCATGCAACTGTCCGCCAGGGACCGCACCGTACTCATCACCGGGGGCAGCGAGGGCCTGGGCCTGGCCACCGCCATCGCCTACGCGAAGGCCGGCGCGAACGTGGCGATCTTCGCCCGGCGCCAGCAGCAGCTGGACGAGGCCAGCCGGAAGATCGCGGCGGCCGGCAACGGCAGGGTCTGCGCCGTGAGCTGCGACGTGACGTCGGCGGCGGATCTCGAGCGTGGCCATGCCACGGTGCTCTCCACGCTGGGCGGCGTGGACGTCCTGGTGAACAACGCCGGCAAGGCCCAGGCCTTCGCGTTCGAGGGCATCAGCGACGAGGTCTGGCAGTCCGACATCGACCTGAAGCTCTTCGCCGCGATCCGCCTCACCCGCCTGGTCTGGCCGGGGATGAAGGAGCGCCGGTGGGGCCGCGTGATCAACGTGCTCAACACTTTCGCCAAGGCGCCGCTGCCCAACACGGCGCCCACATCCGTGACGCGCGCGGCGGGTCTGGCGCTCACCAAGGTGCTGGGCACGGAGGGCGCGCCGCACAACATCCTGGTGAATGCGCTACTGGTAGGGCTGATCGAGTCCGAGCAGATCGTGCGCTTCCATGCGGCATCGGGCTCTGACAAACCCTACGACGAGTTCGTCGCCGGCATGGGCGAGAAGATTCCGATCGGGCGCATCGGCCGCGCCGAGGAGTTCGCCGGCACGGCGCTCTTCCTCGGTTCCGATGCGGCCAGCTACCTGACGGGCACCGCGATCAACGTCGACGGCGGCAGCTGCCCTGTGACCTGACATTGCGCCGGTCCGGGGGGACCGGCATCCGGCACGACTTTCAGCCGGGTGATCCAGTGGGTCAGCTCCAGCATG
>DAIMFM010000045.1:961-7295 GCA_036724585.1 Burkholderiaceae bacterium
CTGGGTACGGTAGGTTCCGTCTTCGCGGCGCCCGCGATCGCCCAGTCGTCGCCGACGATCCGGTGGCGATGGGTTTCGAGCTTCCCCAAGTCGGCGCATGCCTGGCCGATGTTCGAGGCGTTCTCGAGGCGCGTGGCCGAGATCACCGACGGCAAGTTCGAGATCCAGCTCTTTGGCCCCAACGAGATCGTCGCGCCGCTGCAGGTGCTCGACGCGGTGCAGAACGGCACCGTCGAGGCCGGGTGGACCGCGACGTATTTCTACATCGGCAAGGACCCGGCCTTCGCCTTCGGTTCGGCGATCCCGTTCGGACTCAACACCCGCCAGCACCAGGCCTGGATCATGGCGGGCGGCGGCGGCGAACTCTTCAACGAGTTCCTGGACAGCCACGGCGTGCGCTACGTCGGGATGGGTCTCACCGGCGCGCAGATGGGCGGCTGGTACCGCAAGGAGATCAAGTCGCTGGAGGACCTCCAGGGCCTGAAGATGCGCATCCCCGGCTTCGGTGGCTCGATCATGAGCCGCCTGGGCGTGCTGCCGCAGGTGATCGCCGCCGGCGATACCTATGCCGCGCTCGAGCGCGGCGGCATCGACGCGGTGGAGTACACCACCCCGGTCGACGACGAGCAGATGGGGCTCTACAAGGTCGCCAAGTACTACTACTACCCGGGCTGGTGGGAAGGCAGCGTGCAGGTGGGGCACTTCATCAACAAGCAGAAGTGGGCCGAGCTGCCCGACCGCTACAAGACGGCCCTCGAGGCGGTCTGCGTCGAGCAGGAGCAGGCCATCCTCAACGGCTACGACGCCAAGAACCCCGCGGCGCTGCGCCGGGTGATCGGCCATGGCGCGGAACTGCGCGTCTTCCCGAAGGAGGTGCTGCAGGCGGCCTACAAGGAGACGCTCGCGTTCCTGGACGAGACGGCGGCGGGCAACGCCAACTTCAAGAAGCTGCTCGACCACTACATGAAGTTCCGTGCCGATTCGCTCCTGTGGCACCGCGTCGGCGAAGGCAGCTACGACAACTTCGTCCAGGCGGAATGGTCGCGGGTCAAGCGCTGATCACGGGTCGATGAAACGCCTGCTGGCAATGAGCCGCCTCGTCGACCGCTTCACGGCGGGCGCGGGGCGGATCGCGAGTGCGCTGGTCCTGCTGGTGACGCTGGTCAGCGTGACCAACGCCGCCCTGCGCTACGGCGTGGGGGTCGGCTCGAACGCCTGGCTCGAGGCGCAGAACTACATGTTCGCCGGCCTCGTCTACCTGGGCGGCGCGTACACCCTGCAGGCCAACGAACACATCCGGGTCGACGTGCTCTATACGATGGCGCGCAGCCGCACCCGCCTGCTGATCGACATCTTCGGGCTGCTGTTCTTCCTGCTGCCGGTCTGCGCGGTGCTCGCCTGGCTGTCCTGGTCCTACTTCGCGAACTCGTTCGCCAGCCAGGAGGTCTCGGGCAACGCCGGCGGGCTCGTGCTGTGGCCGGCGAAGTTCTTCATCCCGGTCGGTTTCGGCTTGCTCATCCTGCAGGGCCTGTCCGAGCTGGTCAAGCGGGTGGCCGCCTTGCGCGGGGAGCTGGAGTTCGACGTCACCTACGAGAAACCCGAGCAATGAGACAGCCCGAACCCCTGCGGGCCGGCGCCTCGCGGGCGGCCTGAGCCAGAGGACAGCGCATGCTCGAGTACGGCCTGATGCCGCCGCTGATGTTCGCGGTGATGGTGGTCTTCATGCTGGTCGGCTTTCCCGTGGCGTTCACGCTCGCCGCGGTCGGGCTGCTGTTCAGCGGGATCGCCATCGTCATGGGGCAGTTCGATGCCGGTTTCCTGCAGGCCCTGCCGATCCGCTTCTACGGGATCATCTCCAACGACCTGCTGCTGGCGATCCCGTTCTTCACGCTGATGGGCGCGATCCTCGATCGCTGCCGGATGGCCGAGGACCTGCTGGAGGGCGTCGGCAAGCTCTTCGGCGGCGTGTCCGGCGGCATCGCCTGCGGCGTGGTCGTGGTCGGCGCGATCCTCGGTGCGATCACCGGCACGGTGTCGGCATCGGTGATCGCGATGGGTGTGATCTCGCTGCCGGTGATGACGCGCTACGGCTACGACCCGAGGCTCGCCACCGGCGTGATCGCGGCCTCGGGCACCATCACCCAGCTGATTCCGCCCTCGCTCGTGCTGATCGTGCTCGCCGACCAGCTCGGGCGTTCGGTCGGCGACATGTACCTCGGTGCCATCGGGCCGTCGATGCTGCAGGTGAGCGTGTTCCTGCTCTACGTCGCGGGCATGGCGATCTTCAAGCCACAGTCGATGCCGCCGCTGCCCAGGGAGGCGCGCGACGGGCCGCGCTGGGCGATGATCCGGCAGGTGCTCTGGGGCATGATCCCGGCGACCTTCCTCATCATCCTGGTCCTGGGGACCATCCTGGCGGGCCTGGCGACCCCGACCGAATCGGGCGCCATGGGCGCCGTCGGCGCGATGATCCTGGCGATGATGAACCGGCGCCTCACCTGGCCGGTGCTGTGGTCGGCGCTGCAGGCGACGATGAAGCTTACCGCCATGGTGATGTTCATCCTGATGGGCGCGACGATCTTCACGCTGGCTTTCCACGGGCTCGACGGCGGGCTCTGGGTGGAGAGCTTGCTCACCAGCCTGCCGGGCGGGCAGACCGGCTTCCTGCTGTTCGTCGCCGTGTTCGTGTTCGTCGTCGCCTTTTTCCTGGATTTCTTCGAGATCGCGTTCATCATCGTGCCCCTGCTCGCGCCGGTGGCCAGCAAGATGGGGATCGACCTGGTCTGGTTCGGCGTGCTGCTGTGCGTGGTGATGCAGACGAGCTTCATGCATCCGCCATTCGGCGTGGCGCTGTTCTACATCCGTGGTATCGCGCCGCCGTCGATCTCGACCAAGGACATCTATCTCGGCGCGATTCCCTGGATCGTGCTCCAGCTGCTGCTGGTGCTGATGGTCGCCTTCTGGCCGGGCGCGGTAACCTACTGGATCGGCGAGGAGAAGATGCTCGACCAGGAACTGATCCAGCAGAAGCTGGAGGACATCCCGATTCCGACCTACGATTGAGCCGACGAACGTGAGGAAGGCCATGGCAGGTGACAGATCGACTCCGGAAGGCTCGCACGGCGGGCCCGACGTGCCCGAGGCGCTTGGCGCGCGCGAGATCGAGGCCATCGTGGCCGGCCTGGTGCAGGCCCGTGCCGCCCGGCAGCCGATGGCGCTGCCCGCGGATTTCGCGCAGCGTTGCCGCCCGGCGCAGGCCCGCGAGATCGCCGACCGGCATGTGGCCCACCTGCTCGAACGGGGTGGCGGCACAGTGGCGGGCGCCAAGCTCGGCGCGACCAATCCCGAACTGATGGCCCGGCTGGGCCTGGAAAGGCCGTTCTCCGGCCCCTTGTTGTCGACGGCGCTGCTGCCCAGCCCGGCGCGCGTGAAGCGCGGCGACTACATCGCATGCGTGGTCGAGGCGGAGGTCGCGGTGCGTTTCGCGCGCCCGGTCGATGCCGCCGGCGGGGTGCCCTCGCGCGAGGCGCTGGCCGAAGCCATCGGCGAGCTCTTCCCGGTCATCGAGCTCGCCGACACCCGGCTGGCGGGATTCCCGGCGCTGCCACCGGCGGCGATCGTCGCCGACCTGGGCTTCTCCGGTTCACTGGTCACGGGCGCGCCGGTCGCCGACTGGCGCGGCATCGATCTCGCAACGGCCACGGCCACGCTGACGGTCAACGGGGAGGAGGTACGCCAGGGCGCCGGCAGCGCCGTCCTGGGGCATCCGCTCGATGCGCTCGCCCAGCATGTCGCCGAACGCGCCGAGTCCGGGCAGGGCATCGCGGCCGGCGAGATCGTCAGCACCGGTACCTGGACGGCGCCGTACATGGGGCAGGCGGGCGACCGGATCGTCGCCGACTTCGGGCCGCTCGGCCGGGTGGAAGTCGAGCTCGCCTGACGCGGCTCGCCTGGCTGCGCGCCGTCGCGCACCGCCATTCGCCGTCGCGAAACGCTACGCGCCGTCGCTCACCGGGAAGGCCGGCGCGGCCACGCCCAGCCCGGCGGCGCCGTCGCTGATCTGCTTCCAGGTGGTGGGATCGACCGGAATGCCGTCGCGGCCGCGCTGCTCGCGCGAGGCCCGCTCCGGTTCGCCGGGCACCAGCACCGGCTCGTCGGGCGATGCCGCCGGCGACGACTTCACGTAGTTCGCCAGGCGGCTGACCTCGTCGGCGAATACCGAGGCGTCGCCGAGGCGGCCGGGTTCGAGGGCGATCGTGAACATGCCGTTGACCAGGCCCTGCTGCGGCATCGCCCGCTGGCCGCTGACCGGGCCGCCGCCCAAGGCGCCACCGAGCACCTCCGCGAGGAACGCCAGGCCCCAGCCCTTGTGCTCGCCGAAGGGCAGCAGCGCGCCGCGGGGCTCCTCGAAGAGCACCGCCGGCGAGGTGGTGGCCTGGCCGGTGTGGTCGATGAGCCGCCCGGGTGCCACCGGCTCCGCCTTGTTCCAGGCGACCCGTGCCTTGCCCATCGCGATGGCCGAGGTGGCGAAGTCGAGCAGCACGGGCGCCTCGCCCGGCAGCGCGATGCACACGGGATTGGTCATCAGGCGGGCCTCGCTGCCGCGATAGGGTGCGACGCAGGGCTGCGTGTACACCGCGTTGACGAAGTGGATCGACAGCAGGCCGCGGGCCGCCAGGCGCTCGGCGTAAGCGCCGACCCGGCCGATGTGCTGCGCATTGCGCAGGCTGACGATCGCCACGCCGTGCTCGGCGGCGATGGCGATGGCTTCGTCCATCACCCGGTTGGCGATGGGCTGGCCGTAGCCCATCTGGCCGTCGAAGACCGCGAAGGGGCCGGCCCCGCCCACCCGCAGGGGCCGGCGGTTCGGATGGACGAAGCCGGAGGCCAGGTGCAGCAGGTAGGCCGGCACCATCCCGACGCCGTGGCTGTCGTGGCCGGCCAGGTTGGCATCGACCAGGTGCGCGGCGATCTCGGCCGCCTCGCCGGCCTCGCTGCCGGCCGCCCGGAAGATGGCGGCGACGAAGGTTTCGAGCTCTCGTGCGGGTGCGAGGATCGTCATCGTTCGACCTGCGATTGCTTCATGTGAGGATGGCTCGAGGGTCAGCCGACTCTTCGCACCTCGCGTGCCGGGCTGGAGTACGCCGCCAGCAGGCGCTCGCGCTCGGCGGCGGCGCTCTCCGCGTTGCCCTTCTTGACGTGGCCATAGCCACGGATCTTCAGCGGCAGGGACGCGATGGCCACGGCGGTCCTGTAGTTGCCGGCGTCCAGGCGCCCGAGCAGGTCCGCCACATCGCGCTCGTACTGCGCGACGAGCGCACGCTCGAGCTGGCGCTCCTCGCCGTTGCGAAACGGGTCCAGTATCGTGCCTCGCAGGCCCCGCAGCCGGGCCATCACGCGGAAGGCGTGCATCAGCCAGGGGCCGACCTCGCGCTTGACCGGCTTGCCCGAATGCGGGTCCTTCCGGGCAAACGGCCAGCCCCCGATATGGAAGTGCAGCTTGTAGTCGCCGTTGAAGGTCTGCTCGATCTCCTTGCGGAAGTCCTCGCTGGCGAACAGGCGCGCGACCTCCCATTCGTCCTTGACGGCGAGCAGCTTGAACCAGGCCTGGGCCACGGCGATGGCGAGCTCCTGCCTGCCGTCACCCATGGTGTCGGCGGCGGCGACGCGATCGACCAGCGCCTTGTAGCGCCGGGCGAGGCGCTCGTCCTGGTACTCGGTGAGATACGCCATGCGCCGGGCGACGAGCTCGTCGAGCGATCCCGTGCCGGGCTTGCGCTGGAACTCGATCACCTGTCCGCCCGTCAGCATGCGGTCGACGCGATCCGGGTCGACGGCGATGCAGCGGCCCCAGTGGAAGGCCTTGCGGTTCATCTCGACCTGCACGCCGTTCAGCTCGATCGCGCGCTCGATCGCCGCCTGCGAGAGCGGCAGCCGGCCCAGCGCCAGGCCACTGGTGCGCAGCATCTCCACGTCCTTGGTGAAGCCGAAGGTACGCGCGCGGGCGATGGCGCGCGCGTAGTTGCCGCTCCCAAGGTCGAACTCCACGCTCTGCCCCGTGGAATCGACGGCGGGGTGAGCGAAGTCGATCTCGAAGCGCAGCTTGAAGCCGTGGTAGGGCTCCAGGCGCGCCCACTTGAGGTTGTGCCCTTCGCCCTCGCGCACCTCGACGGGGCGCGTGACGCGGATGAAGCGCTTGGGGACGTTCTGCAGCTCGACGCCCGCGCTCTGCAGCAGGAATACGAAGGACGCCGAGGAGCCGTCAAGGATGGGCACTTCCTCGGCCGTGATGTCGATGTACAGGTTGTCCAGCCCCAGGCCGGCGCAGGCCGAC
>DAIMFM010000045.1:7305-9144 GCA_036724585.1 Burkholderiaceae bacterium
AGTCCCTCGCCGGTGCCGGCATGGATGCGCTCCAGCAGGCCCTTGCCGTTGGCGCTCCAGTCGGCGTTGCGGGCGAACTCGGCGGTGGCGATGAGGTCGCTGCAGACGACCGCATGGCTGCGCCCCGGCGAGAGCGTGGCCACCGGCTCCGGGCCCGAGGCCACGATGAGGTCGCAGCCGATCAGCGTGTCGGTCTCGCCGGCGCCGATCCGCGGCGACGTCAGCAGCTCGGCGCGCTCGGCGAAATGCAGGTGCGAGAACACCGCCCCGTACTTCTGCGCCATCCCCATCATGTCCAGCGACGCGAGATGAGTGCCGTCGATGTAGGCGGCCACCCCCAGCACCTGGCCGATGGTGATGACGCCGGTGCCGCCGATGCCGCCCACCAGCACATTGAAGGGCTGCCTGCGCCCGGCGAGCGAGGGCAGCACCGGTGCCTCGACCTCGAAGGGCTCCAGGCTGCGGGCCGCGCCCTGGTCGGGCTTGCGCAGGCTGCCGCCATGGACCGTGACGAAGCTCGGACAGAAGCCGTCGACGCAGCTGAAGTCCTTGTTGCACGACGACTGGTTGATGCGCCGCTTGCGGCCGAACTCGGTCTCGAGCGGCTCGATCGACAGGCAGGTGGAAACCTTGCCGCAATCGCCGCAGCCCTCGCAGACCGCGCTGTTGATGAAGGTGCGCTTGGCCGGGTCCTCCCACTTGCCCTGCTTGCGCAGGCGTCGGCGCTCCGTAGCGCAGGGTTGCTCGTAGACGATCACCGACACGCCGGGGTACTCGCGCAGTTCCGTCTGGACCGCCTCCATCTCGGAGCGGTGCTTCACCGGCACGCCCTCGGCGAACTTCACGCCGGTGTACTTGGAGGTGTCGTCGGTGACCACCACGATGCGCTCGACGCCGTCGGCGCGCAGTCCGTCGACCAGCTGCGGCAGCGACTGGCCGCCCGCGATCGGCTGGCCGCCCGTCATCGACACGAAGCCGTTGGCGAGCAGCTTGTAGGTGATCGGCACGCCGGCGGCCACGGCCTGGCGGATCGCCAGCGACCCCGAGTGCGCATAGGTGCCGTCGCCGAGGTTGGCGAAGATGTGCTTCTCGCGCGTGAACGGCTGCTGGCCGAGCCAGTGCATGCCCTCGCCGCCCATCTGCGAGAACGCCTTGCAGTTCTCCGGATCGAGGAAGACCTGCATGCCGTGGCAGCCGATGCCGGCCAGGACCCGGCTGCCTGCCGGCAGCTTGGTCGAGCGGTTGTGCGGGCAGCCCGAGCAGAAGCTCGGCGTGCGCGGCACCGGCGCATGGGCGGTGGCGCCGGCGGCGGTGACCGGCGGCTGCCACTGCGCGAAGGCGGGATCGCGCTCGGCGAGCAGCTCCGCCAGCAGCTTCGCGACCATCGTCGGCGTGGTCTCGCCGAAGTTGGGGAACACCCACTCGCGCTGCGCGTCGAACAGGTAGCCGCTGCGCACCTTGCCGATCACCCGCGGGGCGTCGGGCGTTCCGTACAGGAGCGAGCGCACCTGGTCCTCGACGAGCGGGCGCTTCTCCTCCACCACGACGATCGTGCGCAGGCCGCGCGCGAAGCGGCGCACGATGTCCGGCTCCACCGGCCAGACCATGCCCATCTGCAAGGTGCGCACGCCGAGCCGGGCGGCGGCCTCCTCATCGATGCCGAGATCGAACAAGGCCTTGCGGACGTCCTGCCAGGCCTTGCCGGCGGAGATGATCCCGATGCGCGCTTCCTGCGGATCGAAGCCGATGCGGTTGAGCCCGTTGGCCGTGGCATAGGCCAGCGCCGCATACAGGCGCCTGTGGTAGACGCGTTCCTCGACCGGCATCAGGATCAGCTCG
>DAIMFM010000045.1:9154-15259 GCA_036724585.1 Burkholderiaceae bacterium
CCTGATCGACAGGCCGTCGGGCGGCATCTCGAAGTCCTGCGGCACGACGATGCGCGGGCTGGCGGGATCGAGGACCACGGTGCCAGCGCTCTCGACGATCTCGCCGACCAGCTTCATGCCGGTCCAGGCGCCCGAGAAGCGGCTCATCGCGATGCCGTGCAGGCCGAACTCCAGGATCTCCTGCACATTGCTCGGATAGAGCACCGGCATCGCCATCGACTCGAAGATGATGTCGGAGTAGCAGGCCACGGTGGACGACTTGGCGCCGTGGTCGGCGCCGGCCAGCGCCAGGCTGCCGCCCAGCGGACTGGTGCCGGCCCAGTTGGCATGGCGCAGGGCGGCGACCGAGCGATCCACACCCGGGCCCTTGCCGAACCAGATGCCGAAGACGCCATCGACCTTGGCGCCGGGGAACATGCCGACGTACTGGGAGCCCCAGACCGCCGTGGCGGCGAGCTCCTCGTTGACCCCAGGCCGATAGACGATGTTGTTTTCCTGCAGCAGCTGCGGGATCTTGCGCAGCGCGCCGTCGTAGGCCGCCAGCGGCGAGCCCTGGTAGCCCGAGATGTAGCCGCCCGTGTTGAAGCCGGCGGCCTGGTCACGTCGGCGCTGCTCGAGCGCGATGCGGACCAAGGCCTGGATGCCGGTCATGTACGCGATGCCCTCGTCGAGGGTGTACTTGTCGTCGAGCGTGGCGTCCAGGCGAGCGGGTCGGGTGGTGGTGCTCATCGTCATTCCTTGGGGTTGCCGGCCAGCACCGAGGCGAGCTGGTGGCTGGTTTCGATCGCGGGGACGGCCACGCCCAGGCGCTGGCCCAGGCGCACGGCATGGCCGAGGATCGCATCGACCTCCAGGCGGCCGCCGCGCAGCAGGTCCTGCAATGCGGAGACGCGGTGCTGCGGGGCGCGGGCCTCGAGCAGGGCGCCGAACTCGCGCACGAGGGCCGCGCCCTCCTCGGGCGATGCGGCGGCGATGCGGGCGACGGGGAAGCCGCCCTTGTCCTCGACGTCGGCGCCGCTCGCGCGTGCGAGCGCGACGACCTCGCGCATCATGCGCACGATCGCGAGCGACACGCCGGGGTCGGAGAGGTTGCGCCAGGTTTCCTGGCGGGTGAGGATGCCGGCCGCCATCATCGGCAGGAAGGCCGCGTACTTCGTCCATTCCACGTCGCGGATGTTGTCGACCGCCTCGGCGGCGATACCGGCGTCGGCCAGCGCCCCGGCGATCTCCCGGGCGCGCGGCGACAGCCCGCCAGCCGGTTCGCCCAGGGGCAGGCGCTCGTTCATCGTGAAGCGCACCGTGCCGTCGGCGAGCAGTTCGCCGGCGACGCTGGCGGCGGCGCCCAGCACGCCGTCCGGGCCGAACTTGCTCGCGAGTTCCTCGTTCTTGAGCACCCCGTTCTGCAGCGACAGCGCCACGGGCCGGCCGGCAAACGACAGCGATTCGAGCGCCTGCGCGCTGTCATACGTCTTGACGCACTGGATCACGACGTCGGCCGCGATGTCCTTCGCACCCGGGCGGATCACCGGCAACGACTGCCGGAACTCCGCCAGGCCCACCAGGCCCACGCCCTGCGCCTCGATGTGCTCGGCGCGCCGGCCACGCGCCACCAGCGCCACGGGCGTACCCGCGCGAGCCAGGTGCGCCGCCACGATGGAGCCGAGCGCGCCGGCGCCGATGACCACGAATCTCATCCCGTCTCCCCGGTCGATTGCCTCGTCACTTGCTGTCGCGAAGCCGCGCCAGCAGAAGCTCGCGTTCCCGTTGCGCCGCCACGATGCGGTCCTCCTTGACGTGCCCGTAGCCGCGGATCTTCTCCGGCAGGCGGGCGAGCCGGATCGCGACCGGCAGCCTGCCGATGTCCAGGCCGGGCAGCAGCCCGCGCAGGTCCTGCTCGTACTCGTCGACCAGGCGGCGCTCGATGCGCCGCTCCTCGGTGCGACCAAAAGGATCGAACACTGTACCCCGCAAGCCCTTCATCCGGGCCAGCAGGCCCATGGCCCTGAGCATCCAGGGCCCGTAGCTGCGCTTGACGAGGTGGCCGGTGGCCGCATCGCGGCGGCTGAACGCCGGCGGCGCCAGGTGGAAGTTGAGGCGGAAGTCGCCCTCGAAGGTCGTGCGCACCTTCTCGAGGAAGCGGCCATCGGTATAGAGGCGTGCGACCTCGTATTCGTCCTTGTACGCCATCAGCTTGTACAGGTTGCGCGCAACCGCTTCGGTGAGTTCCCCGGCGTCCGGCGCGAGCCTGCGCTCGGCCTGCGCCACCTCCTCGACCAGGCGCCGATAGCGCTGCGCATAGGCGGCATCCTGGTAGTCGACCAGCATCGCGGCACGACGCTCGACGAGTTCGGACAGCGACGGCGGCGGCGCGGCGGCCTGCGTGGGTGCGATGATGCCGGCCGCCTGCCGCACGGTGTCCGGGTCGTGCGCGGCGAGCCGGCCCCAGTCGAGCGTCGCCATGTTGGCCTCGACCGCCACGCCGTTGAGTTCGATCGCGCGCCGGATCGAGGCGAGGCCCAACGGCAACAGGCCCTTCTGCAGGGCGTAGCCGACCATGAAGAGATTGGTCGCGATGCTGTCGCCCATCAGCTCCGTGGCGAACCGGGTGGCCTCGATGAAGTCGGCGCGCCCGGGGCCGACGGCCGTCGCGATCGCCGTGGTGATGGAATCCGGTTCCACCACGAGGTCGGGATCGAGGACGTTGGCCGACGTGGGCTCGAGCCGGGTGTTGACCACGGCGCGGGTGCGATGCGGATCGACCGTCGCGAGCACGGGTCCGCTGGCGGCGACGACCATGTCGCAGGCGAGCAGCAGGTCGGTGCCGCCGCCGGCGATGCGCTGGCCGAAAAGGACGTCCGACGCGGGCGCGATGCGCACATGGCTCGTGACCGCGCCGTTCTTCTGCGCCGCGCCCGTGTTGTCGAGCACCGAGCAGGCCTTGCCCTCGAGGTGGGCCGCCATGCCCAGCAGCGCGCCCACCGTGAGCACGCCGGTGCCGCCGATGCCGGTGACCAGCAGGTTGAAGGGCGCATCGAGTGGCGCCGTGGCGGGCGTGGGCAGGTCGGCTTGTGGACGGGCCGGGCTCACGCTTCGTCGGGGCCGGCGCAACGCGCCACCCTCGATCGTCACGAAGCTCGGGCAGAAGCCCTCGATGCAGGAGAAGTCCTTGTTGCAGCTGGACTGGTCGATGTAGCGCTTGCGGCCCAGCTCGGTCTGGAACGACTTCACCGAGATGCAGTTCGACTGCACCGAGCAGTCGCCGCAGTCCTCGCAGACCGCGTCGTTGATGAAGACGCGTCGCGGCGGATCGGGAAACTCCCCGCGCTTGCGCCGGCGCCGCTTCTCGGCGGCGCAGGTCTGGTCGTAGATGAGGACGGTGAGTCCCTCGACCTCGCGCAGCTCGCGCTGCACGGCATCGAGCTCGCGCCGATGGTGGACGCGGGTGCCCGGCGGCAGGTCGGACACCGAGGCGTACTTGTCGGGCTCGTCGGTGACGATCGTGACGCGCTTCGCGCCCTCGTGCCAGACCTGGTTCGCGATCTGCGGAACGGTGAAGCTGCCCTCGGCAGGCTGGCCGCCCGTCATCGCGACGGCGTCGTTGTAGAGGATCTTGTAGGTGATGTTGACACCGGCGGCCACCGCCGCCCGGATCGCGAGCAGGCCGCTGTGCGCATAGGTGCCGTCGCCCAGGTTCTGGAAGACATGGTCGTCGCCCGCGAACGGCGCCTGCCCGATCCAGGCGGCGCCTTCGCCGCCCATCGCGCTGAAGGTGCTGGTGCGCCGCGCCGGCTGCCACATGACCATGATGTGGCAGCCGATGCCGGCCATCCCGCGACTGCCGTCGGGCAGCTTGGTGGAGGTGTTGTGCGGGCAGCCGGAGCAGAAGAAGGGCGCGCGCTGCACGGTCGGCAGCGCCAGCGACTGCAGCCGGCGCTCGAAGCCCTCGAGCCGGTCGAGGCGTTCGCGTATCGATTCGTCGGCCAGACCCAGGCGCGCGAGCCGCGCCACGATCGCGCGCGCCGCCAGGAGCGGGCTGAGGTCGCCTTCGCTGCGCAGCAGAACCGCGCCGGATTCGTCGCGCTTGCCGACGACCGAGGGCCGGCCCGTGGGCAGGTTGTAGAGCACGCGCTGCAGCTGCATCTCGACGAAGGCCTGCTTCTCCTCCACGACGAGGACGTCGCGCAGCCCGTGCGCGAACTCCCGCGCGCCTTGCTCCTCGATCGGCCAGGTAAGGCCCAGCTTGCGCAGCCGGATGCCGAGCTGGCGGGCGCGCGCATGGTCGATGCCCAGGTCCGCCAGTGCCTGGCGCACGTCCAGGTAGGCCTTGCCCGCGGCGAGAATGCCGAAGCGGGCGTCGGACGCGTCGAGGATCGTGTGGTCGATGGGGTTGGCGCGGGCGAAGGCGGCCACCGCCGCCATCTTCGGGCCGTGCATGCGCTGCTCGGCTTCGGCGCCCGGATCGGGCCAGCGGATGTTGAGTCCGCCCGGGGGCAGTTCAAGGTCCGGCGTGACCAGCTGCACCCGCGACGGATCCACGTCGACCGACGCCGAGCTTTCGATCGTCTCGGCGATGGCCTTGAAGGCCACCCAGCATCCCGAGTAGCGCGACAGCGCGAAGCCGTACAGCCCCATGTCCAGGTAGTCCTGGACGTTGGCGGGATTGAGGATCGGCAGCATCGCGCCGGCGAGCAGCTGGTCGCTCTGGTGCGGCAGGGTGGAGGACTGCGCCGCATGGTCGTCACCGGCCACGAGCAGCACGCCCCCATGGGGCGAAGTGCCCGCCATGTTGGCGTGCTTGATCACGTCCATGCTGCGGTCCACGCCGGGGCCCTTGCCGTACCAGATGCCGCAGACGCCATCGACCTTCGCGTCCGGGTACATGTTGACCTGCTGGCTGCCCCACACGGCGGTGGCGGCGAGATCCTCGTTCAGGCCCGGCTGGAACCGGATCCTGTGCTCGGCGAGCAGGCGCTCGGCCTTCCAGAGCGCCTCGTCGTAGCCGCCGACCGGCGAGCCCCGGTAGCCGGAGATGAAGCCGCCGGTATCGAGCCCGGCGGCCCGGTCGCGCCGCACCTGCATCATCGGCAGGCGGACGAGCGCCTGGATCCCCGACAGGTAGATCCGCCCGGCGGCGAGCGTGTACTTGTCGTCGAGTTCGACGCTGGCGAGAGCAGCGGGCATCGTGTCTCCTCCGGATCTCCCGAAGCTACACGCCGCAAGACGCTTCAAATGTAAGATGCCTTACATTGTCGGCGGGGGCACGGCCCGTTGTACTGCCCGCCCCCACGGGAGGAGACGCCCATGAACCGTACGCGATGGATCGACGTCATGCGTCGCGACGCCTGGTTCGCCAGCCTCGAGCCAGGCCTGGCAGAGCTGATCCTGTCGCGCGTGGTCGAGCGCCGCTACGGCATGAACGAGATCGTGTACAGCGCCAACGACCCGCCATCGGGCATGTTCGGCCTGCTGCAGGGCAGCATCCGGCTGTCGCAGTACACCGCCTCGGGCAAGCACCTCGTGTTCACGACGTTCAGCCCGGGTACCTGGTTCGGCATCATCTCGGAGTTCGACCAGCTGCCGCGCCCACACAATGCCGTCACGGTCGAGCCGACGACCCTGCTGCACCTGCCGAGCGCCGCGTTCCGGGACATCATCTCGCGCGACTGGCGCCACTGCTTCGACATGGCGCGCGCCGCCATCGCGCTGTTCCGGGCGACGCTCGACCTGCTGTCCGAGACACGCGTGCTGCCGTATCCGTCGCGGGTGGCGCAGCTGCTGCTCGCGATGTCCGACCACGAGGTCGCGGTCGGCAACGAGCATCCGGACCCGCAGGTCACGCAGGAGGACCTCGCCGCGATGGTCGATGTCACCCGCCAGACCATCAGCCGCCTGCTCACGGAATGGGAGGCCGAAGGCCTGGTCAAGCGCCGCTACGGGCGCGTCCGCCTGCTCGACTATCCCGGCCTTGCCCGGATCTCGGCGCTGGAGGACTACCGTGGCCGCTCGGGCAAGGCGGCGGAGCCCGCGACATCTGCCTGAGGAGCGGGTCTGCTAGGGCGTGTTAACACTAATTGCAATGATGTTCGACCTGATGCAGACTCGGGT
>DAIMFM010000046.1:0-11833 GCA_036724585.1 Burkholderiaceae bacterium
GGACGGGCCGGATCGCGCCGGCACCGGGCGGCCCCTGCCCGGCCTGCTGCCGCCCATGATCGTCGACCCGCTCGACAAGGGGGCGCGATTCGGCGGCGGCCGCTGGCTGCCGGAGGCCCCGACATCGCCCTTCGTGCCGAAACAGGTGCTCGGCGCGGTGGAGGAGGCCAGGGACCTCGGCGTCGACGGCGAGGAGATCGACCGCCTCGCCACGCAGGCGATCGCGGCCGAGGACGACTGCGTGCCGAACGAGCCGGTCAAGCCCGTGGCCAAGCCGAAGCCCAGGGCGGTGCCGCGCTCGGCGATGTCGGAGCTGGCGCGTCCGAAGGTGCGCAACTTCTCCGAACAGGTCGAGACCGAGAAGAAGCGCTTCCATCCGCCGGCGAAGATCAAGGTGCGAACGACCGCGGGCCGCCAGTGCTGAAGTCCGCGACCAGGACGGGAAGGAGGAAGATGCTTCGAAGGGGGAAGACGCGCGCCGGGAAGACGCGCGCCCGCGCGGCATGGCCGTGGGGCGGGATCGCGCTGGCCGTCGTCCTTGCGGGATGCGCGGTCACGCCGCAGCCACTCACGAGCGACGAGATCGCACGGCGCGCGGGCGAGGACCGGGCGCGCATGGGCGAGAACCAGGAACCGGTCTCGGCGCCGATGAGCTTCGCCGACGTCGCCGCCCGGGTCCTGAAGTACAACCTCGACTTCCGCCAGCGCATGATGGAGGGCGCGCTCGCCGATCGCCAGCTCGCCGTCGGGCGATGGGACATGTTCCCGGCCCTGCTCGCCAACGCGGGCTACGTCACCCGCAACAACGAGGCGGCCTTCGTCAACGACGCCGGCATCGTCTCGACCACCACCAGCGAGCGCACGCGGCGGCTCGCCGGCCTGGAGTTCTCCTGGAACCTGCTCGACTTCGGCGTCTCCTACTATCGTGCCCGCATCCTCGCCGACCAGGTCCTGATCGCGGAGGAGCGCAAGCGCAAGGCGATCCAGACCCTGATGCAGGAGACCCGCCATACCTACTGGCGGGCGCTGGGGGCGCAGCGCCTGGGCAATCGCCTGCAGGAACTCATGAAGCGCTCCAACGTGGCGCTCGCCCGGGCCCGCCAGATCGAGCAGGAAGGCCTGTTGCCGCAGGCCCAGGCGCTCGCCTACCAGCGCGCGCTGCTCGATGCGACGACGCTGCTGCAGCTGCGCCGGCAGGACCTCGAGTTCGCGAAGATCGAACTCGCCTCGCTGATGAACCTGCCGCACTTCGTCGACTTCACCCTGGCGGACGCGCCCGAGCCCGAGCTGCCCGACGTCCCGACGGATATCGAGAAGCTCATGAACGTGGCGCTGGTCCAGCGGCCCGAGCTGCGCGAGGAGGACTACCGGCGCCGCATCACCACGCACGACACCCGGCGGGCGCTGGTCGAGACGCTGCCGGGCATCTCCTTCGACACCGGCTGGCAGTACGACTCCAACAAGTACCTGCTCAACAACTCCTGGGTCGAGACCGGCCTGCGGGTATCGGCCAATCTCTTCCGGCTCGCCTCGATCCCGTCCATCCAGGAGGCCGGCAAGGCGCGGGAGCAGCTCGACGACACCCGCCGCATGGCGCAGGCGATGGCGGTCGCCACGCAGGTCCAGCTCGCCGCGCTGCGCTACCGGATCGCCCGTGACGACCTCGACCAGGCCGCCGAGAGCGCCCGGGTCGACCTGCGGCTCGCCGACTACACGCGGGCGGCGGCGACGTCCCGGATCGACTCCGAGCTCGAGCTGCTGCGCACCGAGGCCCGCTCGCTGCTGTCGGAGTACGAGCGCCACATCGCCTTCGCGAACGTGCAGTCGGCCTGGGGCCGCCTGTACAACTCGGTGGGCTACGACCTCGCGCCCACCGAGGCCGACGCGAGCCTCGCGGTGCTCTCGCGCTCGATCCGCGATTCGCTCAACCAATGGCATCGCGTGACCTTCGACCGGCCCGGCGGGGGTAGCGCATCCCTGCCGCCGCTCCGGCTCGAGCTCGCCGGACTCGACGCAGCGGCGGGCGAGGCGGTCCGCGCGGCGGTGCTCGACACCCTGGCCAGCGCGCGCTTCCAGCTGGCGGACGAGGCCGCCGGCCAAGCCTGGACGCTCGAACTCCGGCCAGCCGTCGAGGACGGGGCGGGCGCCGAGGCCGTGGTGCGCTGGGCCGTGCTCCTCCACGACCCGACCGGGCGGCAGGCGCTGCGCGCGGCCTACGCGAGCCCGCTCGATGGCAGCGCCGCGCCGGGCTCGCTGGCGGCCTCGGCACGGGAGGCCGTCGAATCGGCCCGGGTGGCGATGACGGACGAACTGCGTTCGGCGGCCCGCACCGAGGTTGCGGCGCGTTGATCCGGGCGGGCAGGTACCTGTTGTTCGCGATGCTCGCGGGCGTCGCGGCGGCGGCCGGCGCGCAGCCGGCGCCACCGGCCTCCGAGGCAGTCGCAGCGCCGGCTGGTAGAACCGGTGCACCGGCCGGGGAAGCCGCCGCGCCGGCTCGCGAAGTCGCGAGCGAGCGGCCCCGGGTACTGCTCATGCCGCAGCACGAGACCACGCTGGTCGCCCAGGCGGTGGGGCGCATCGAGCGCCTGGGCGGTGGCCTGGGCGAGTCGTTCCGCGCCGGGGCGACGCTCGTCGCCTTCGATTGCGCCGAGCAGCAGGCGCGCCTGAAGATCGGTCGCGCCGAGCTCGAATCCGCCAGCCGCAACCTCGAGGCGAAGGAGCGCCTTGCGGCGCTCAAGGCGGCCGGCGAGATCGAGGTCCAGATCGCGAGGGCGGCGGTCGACCGGGCGAGCGCACAGGTGGAACTGGCCAATGTGCAGATCGCCCAGTGCCGGATCCGGGCGCCGTTCGCGGGACGCATCGCGAAGCTGCACGTCCACGAGCACCAGGGCGTCAACATCGGCCAGCCGCTCATGGACATCGTGGGCGACGGCCCGCTCAAGCTGCGCCTCAACGTGCCGTCGCGCTGGCTGGCGTGGCTGGCCGAGGGCCATGCCTTCAGGGTCGCGATCGACGAGACCGGCAGGCAGTACCCGGCAACGGTGTCGGCGCTCAACTCGCGCGTCGATGCGATCAGCCAGTCGATCGAGATCGAGGCGCGGATCACCGGCAGGCATCCCGAGCTGCTGCCCGGCATGAGCGGCACGGCAAGCTTCGAACCGGCACCATGAACGCGCCCGCCGCCGACCCCGAACTCGGCCGCGCGCTACCCGTCTACGCGCATCTCCAGGAGCGCGCCCGCGCGGCCCGCAGCCTGCGCGAGCTCTGGTTCACGATGGCCAACGAGACCTGGCAGCTCCTGCCGTATTCGCAGGCCTACCTGTGGCAGGCCGATGGCGGCGCGCCGCGGCTGCGCACCGCGGCCGGGCTCGCCCAGCTGGCCGAGGACTCGCCGCTGACCGTCTGGCTGCGCCGACTGGGGCGCTGGCTCGCGCGCCGGGTCGGCGAGGATCCGCTGTTCCTCGCCCGCGACGACGTGCCGGCGGAGTTCGGCGACGGCTGGGACGAATGGATGGGCGAACTCTTCTTCGTCCAGCCCGTGCTCGCCCCCGACGGCCGTCGCCTGGGCCTGGTCGGCTTCGCCATCGAGGATGCGCCGTCGGAAGCGATCCAGACGGTGCTGCTGCGCACCTTCGAGGCCTACGGCCATGCCTGGGCGGCGCTCGCCCCGCGACGGCGCAAGGGGCGGCGCGGCTTCTCCGTGTGGGCCCGCTGGGCACTGGTGGCGATGCTCGCGGGCGCGATGTTCATCCCGGTGCGCCTGTCGGTGCTCGCGCCCGCCGAGATCATCGGCCTGGACGCGCAGGTGATCGCGGCGCCGATGGACGGGGTGGTCGAGTCCTTCGCGGTCCGGCCCAACGAGGCCGTGAAGGCGGGACAGCTCCTCTTCTCGCTCGAGGCGACGACGCTGCTCAATCGTCGGGAGGTCGCCGCCCGGCAACTGCAGGTCGCGCGCGCCGATGCCCTGGCCGCGGCGCAGAAGGCCTTTACCAGCGATGCGAGCCGGGCCGATCTCGCCGCGCTCGAAGGCAAGGTCGCCGAGCGCGAGGCGGAGCTGGCCTATCTCGACCGGCTCCTCGAACGCATCCAGGTCCATGCGCCCGCGGCGGGCGTGATCGTCTTCGGCGACGCCAACGACTGGATCGGCAAGCCGGTCGCCACCGGCGAGCGCGTCGCGCTCCTGGCCGACCCCGGGGAGGCGGGCGTGCTGGTATGGCTGCCCGTGGCCGATGCGATCAACCTGGAGGAGGGCGCCGACGTGCGCGTGTTCCTGCAGGTGGCCCCGCTCAGCCCGATCGATGCGACGCTCTCGCAGACGAGCTACCAGGCGGTGACCTCGCCGGAAGGCATCTCGTCGTATCGCCTGCGTGCGAGGTTCGCGGACGACGATCCGCGAGCCGCGGAGCTGGCGCGCATCGGCCTCAAGGGCACCGCGAAGATCTACGGTCGCAGCGCGCCGCTCGCCTACTACCTCTTCCGGCGCCCGCTCGCGGCGCTGCGGGAATGGACGGGGTTCTAGGCCGGCCGGCGCCCGCGATGGCGCCGGCCCGGCGCTGGCCGGCGCTGCGCGAGGACCTGGCGCTGTTCGAGGCCACGCCCAATCGCGACGGTTCGCCCGCCTGGATGATCCAGGACCCGGTGGGCAACCGCTTCTTCCGCATCGGCTGGGTCGAGTTCGAGGTGCTCTCGCGCTGGTCGCTGGGCGACGCGCACCGCATCGCGGCGGCGATCCGGGAGGACACCCCGCTTGCCATCGACGCCGAGGACGTCCTGCAGACGGTGGAGTTCCTGCGCCAGCAGCAGCTGCTCCGGGTGGACGACCCCGGGGGCGTGGCGCTGCTCGAGGCGATCGCCCGGCGGGCGAACCCGGCGCGATGGAAGTGGCTCCTCCACAACTACCTCTTCATCCGGATCCCGCTGCTGCGTCCGCAACGCTTCCTCGGCTGGCTCGCGCCCCGGCTCGATTTCCTCTACACCCGAGGCTGCATGGTCGCCGTCCTGGTGGCGACGATCACCGGGCTGCTGCTGGCCGCGCGCCAGTGGGACGTCTTCCTGCATACCTTCAGCGACGTGATGAGCCTTGCCGGCATCGTCGGCTTCGCGCTCGCGCTCCTGTTCGCCAAGACCCTGCACGAGCTCGGCCATGCGGTGACCGCGACCCGCCTCGGGGTGCGGGTCGCCCACATGGGCATCGCCTTCCTGGTCCTCTGGCCGATGCTCTATACCGATACCGGCGAGTCCTGGAAGCTGGCCGATCGCCGCCAGCGCTTTCGCATCGCCGCCGCCGGCATGGCGGTCGAGTTCGCCCTGGCCGGGCTGGCGACGCTTGCCTGGAGCCTGGCCGAGGACGGGGCCCTGCGCTCCGCGTTCTTCTTCCTGGCGCCCACGAGCTGGGTGCTGCCGCTGGCCATCAACGCCAGCCCCTTCATGCGGTTCGACGGCTACTTCCTGCTGTCGGACGCGCTCGACCTGCCCAACCTGCACGCGCGCAGCTTCGCGCTCGCGCGGGCCATGCTGAGGCGCCGGATCCTGGGCCTGCGCGAGCCCGATCCGGAAGTGTTCGAGCCGCGACTGCGACGCTTCCTGGTCGGGTTCGCCTTCGCCACCTGGATCTACCGGCTCGTCGTCTTCATCGGCATCGCGGTGGCGGTGTACCACGTCTTCTTCAAGGCCCTCGGCCTGCTGCTGTTCGCCGTCGAGATCGCCTGGTTCATCCTGCGCCCGCTGTGGTCCGAGCTCGTCGTGTGGCACGAGCGGCGCGCCGAGGTCGGGCGGGTCCGGGGCGGCGCGATCCTGCTGGTGCTCGTCCTCGTCTTCGCGCTGCTGGCCCTGCCATGGCGCGGTACGGTGCGGGCCGAGGCCTGGCTGCATTCGGCGCAGCAGCAGCGCCTGTACAGCCCCTTCGCGGCGCGCCTCGTCGAGCTGCCCGCCGAGGGACCGGTCCGCGCCGGCACCCGCCTGGTGCTGCTCGATTCCCCCGATACCCGCAGCCGCGCCGAGCAGGCCGGCATCCTCGCGGCCGCCCTTGCGCTGCAGCGCGACCAGAGCATCGGGCGCCGCGGCGACGCGGCCGAAAGGGCGCGGCGCCTGGGCGAGCAGCTGGCGCGGCAACTGGCCGAGCTCGGCGCCGAGCGCGGCGAGCTCGCCCGCCTGGCGCTCGTGGCGGACTTCGACGGCCGGGTGGTCGATCTCGACCGCGAGCTGCGCCCGGGCGGCTGGGTGTCGGCGAACGAGCCGATCGCGATGGTGATCGATCCGCATGCCTGGGTGGTCGACGCCATGGTGGGGCAGCGCGACCTCGACCGGCTGCGCGTCGGTGCGCCGGCGCGCTTCCATCGGCGGGGCGACTGGGAGGTCCTCGAGGGCGAGGTGCTGGCGATCGATACGGCGCGCGCGCAGCGCCTGCCTGATGCGATGCTCGCCGCAGACCGCGGCGGCCGGATCCCGGTGCTGCGGGGCGACGACGGCCGCGAGGTGCCTCGCGATGCGCTCTACCGGGTGCGGATCAGGATCGACGGCGTGCCGTCGCAGCTGCGCTCCGGCCTGGGTTCGGTGCGCATCGAGGCCGAGCCGCGCAGCCTGCTGCGCGAGGCACTGGTCTCGGTGGCCGCGGTCCTGGTACGCGAGAGCGGCTTCTAGGCGCGAGGCCGGGCGAACCTGCGGCGATAGGCCCCGGGGGTGATGCGCGCGATCCGCTTGAAGAGGCGCCGGAAGGCCGCCGCTTCCTCGTAGCCGACCTCCCAGCTGATCCGGTCGATCGAGGCATCGCCGCACTCGAGGCGGCGCTTCGCTTCCTCGATGCGGGCGTGCTGGACATAGCGGATCGGCGAGTATCCCGTCGCCTTCCTGAAGCGGCGCTCGAACGCCCGCAACGACAGCCCGGACATGCGCGTCATCGCGCCGACCGGGTTCGCGACCGCGAAGTTGTCCCGCAGCCAGTGCTGGGCTTCGAGGACGACGGCGTCGCCGTGCCCGGTACGCGGCGAGAACGGCAGGTAGGGGGACTGGCCGCTCGCATGGCGCTCCAGGAGTTCGAACCTGGCGATGGCCCGCGCGGCGGTCGTGCCGACGAAGCGCTCGACCAGGTACAGGGCGAGGTCCTGCCAGGACGCCGCGCCGCCGGCCATGACGAACTCCTCGCGCTCGCCCGCCGTCACCAGGACCTCGTGGAGGCACATCTCGATGTGGGGGAAGGCCCGCTGCAGGATCGGCGCGAAGGACCAGTGCGTGGTTGCCCGATGCCCGTCGATGAGTCCCGTCTCCGCGAGCAGCGCGAGCCCGGTGCAGGCCGAGCACAGCACGGCGCCGCGCTCGTGCATGCGGCGCAGCCAGCGCGCGAGTTCGGGATGGCGCCCCGTCTCGCCGGCCTCGACGGCCATGGCGGGGATGATGACGATATCGCTGCGCTCGACCTCCCCGATCGAGCGCTGGATCGCGATGGGCAGGCCGCTGGGCGCGGTGAGCGTGCTACGAGCCCGCCCGACGATGTCCACCTCGAAGGGCGATGCGGCCGGCACGCCCTCGTAGTGGCTGGCCACCATCGGGAACGACGTCAGCAGCTCGTAGAGGCCCGTGATCGGCGAGGAGAGGCTGCCGGGCACGGCGACCAGGCTCACATGGAAGGGGGCGCATGCCGCCATCGGCTCGATCTCCACGACGCATACGGACCGATCGCACCGAGTCTGGCACTTACGGCCCGGCGCCTCAAGGAAGAGGATTCCGCAATGGGCCCGGGCGATCCGGCCAGGGGTCCCGATGCAGAAGTGAACAGGAGCGGATGCCATGACTCCCATCGATGAGAAGAAGCTCGGCGCCTTCGTCCAGCAGGCCCTCGGCGATCTCGCCGCCGGTTTCGGCGGCGTGATGGTCAGCCTCGGCCACAAGAGCGGCCTCTACCGCGCGATGCGCGACGCGGGCCCCCTGGGCGCGGCCGAACTCGCCGAGCGGGCGGGATGCGCCGAGCGCTACGTGCGCGAATGGCTCAACAGCCAGGCCGCCGGCGGCTATGTCACCTACGATGCACAGCGCGATGCCTACGAACTGCCGCCGGAGCAGGCCATGGTCCTCGCGGACGAGGAGAGCCCGGTCTTCATCCCGCCGGCCTGGGATGTCCCCGCATCGATCTGGTTCGACGAGGACAAGATGCTGCACGCCTTCCGTACCGGCGAAGGCGTCGCCTGGGGCGACCACCACGAGCGGCTGTCCTGCGGAAGCGCCGCGTTCTTCCGGGCGCCCTACCGGGCGAACCTGGTGGCATCCTGGCTACCCGCCCTCGATGGCGTGGTGGACCGCCTGGAGCGTGGCGCCACGGTCGCCGACGTGGGCTGCGGACATGGCCACTCGACGCTCATCATGGCCGAGGCCTATCCGCAGTCGCGCTTCGTCGGCTTCGATGCGCACGGGGATTCCATCGCCGCCGCGAACGCCAACGCGGACAAGGCGGGCGTCGCGGACCGGGTGGAGTTCCGGGAGGCGACCGCCAAGACCTTCCCGGGCCGGGACTACGACCTGGTGTGCTTCTTCGATTGCCTGCACGACCTCGGCGACCCGCTGGGCGCCGCCCGTCATGCGCGGCAGGCGCTGGCGCCCGACGGCACGGTGATGCTGGTCGAGCCCTTCGCCCACGACAGGATCGAGGACAACCTCAACACGGTCGGGCGCCTCTTCTACTGCGGTTCCACCACCATCTGCTGCCCGCACTCGCTGTCCGAAGAGGGCGGGATGGCGCTGGGCGCCCAGGCCGCGGACAGCCGCCTGGCCAGGATCTTCGAGGACGCGGGTTTCCGCAGCTTCCGGCGCGCGACCGAGAATCCCTTCAACCGGATCTTCGAGGCGCGCTGACCCTCGCCGGGACGCGTCGAACCGGCTGGCCATCGCCGAACCTCACCGGGCCTCGCCGGCCCTCGGCCCTCGGTCCTACTTGAGCGCGCGCTCCCGCCACCAGTTGGGCGCCACCGCGGCGAAGTCGCCGCGCTCGTGGAGGCGGTTCGCGAGCTCCAGGCCGGCGACGCCCCCCGGCGTCTCGACCAGCCAGCGCGTGCCGCTGGCATCGAGCGGCCGCGAGACGGCAAGGCCGCGTGGCGCCAGCAGGCGATCGAGCGCCCGGGCGTCGGTCGGCCCATGGGTGGTGATGATCACCCCGCCGGGCAAGGCCCGCTTGACGGCCGGGGAGCCGGCGTCGTGGAACACCACCGCGCCGTCGTCCGCATCGGCGTCGGACGTGGCGCCCAGCGCCTTGCCGGCGCGGGCATCGCGTTCGACGAGGACCGCCTGGCCGCCGCTGAAGTCGGCGCGCAGGCCTTCGTCGACCCGCAGTTCGCGGCGGCGATCGCCGTCGTACCAGTAGTGCGTCGCGGCGGGCGCCGCCGGCGCCGCGGCCTTGGTCGCCGGCTTGGCCAGCTGCGTGGTGGGCTTGGTGATCATGGGCTCATCCGCATGCGCCGGCACGACGGGCAGCAGGGCGGCGATGAGAAGGATTCGAAGCATGTCAGCGTCCCCAGATTCGCATCTGCCAGCTCACGAAGGTGCCGGTGTCGCCTGGCTGGAGGTCGGCGACACGCAGGGTCCAGCTGCCCGCGGCCGGCTCCTTCAGGTGGCGGACGCTGCCGAAGCGCCAGCCGTCGTAGGGACCGCAGGGGATCACCGCCGGATTCTGGCTGAACGGATTGTCGACGCAGAGGCGCGCGTTGGCGAGCTGGCTCTGCAGCCCGTTGGGGCTGATGAGGTCGATCTGCAGGTCGCCGGTATAGGTATGGCTGGCGGTGAAGCTGACTTCGATGAACTCGATCTCCTGGATGTCGCAGCCGCCGATGACGATCGTGTCGGCCACCGCCTGCGCCTCGCCCTGGCCGATCGGCAGGTTCGGGTTGCGCAGCTCGGACACGCAGGACTTCTGCTCGGCGCTGCCGCCGACCGACGGCCAGCCCGGGGCGGCGGCGACGGCCGCCGCCGCATCGACGGTCCCGAAGGCGAAATCGGGGTGGTGCCACAGGCCGAAGTTCTGTGTCCAGCCGGCGCTGTCGGGCGAATTGCGCCTTGCCGTGGCGGCGAGGATGCGCTGCACGTCGCGCCAGGTCAGCGCCGGATTGGCCTGCAGCATCAGCGCGACGGTGCCCGACACCATGGGGGAACTCGCCGAGGTGCCGGTGAAGCTGGAGATGTAGCGACTGTCGAGCCCCGTCGTCGTGACCGCATTGTTGGCGGGCAGGTTGCTCGACGGCGCGCAGACCAGCACGTTGGCGCCGGACTCGCCGTACCAGGGGCGCTTGCCGTTGTCGTCGACCGCGCACACGGTGATCTGGCCGCGCTTGTTCACGTAGCCGTCGAAGTTGGCGTTGTCGCGCAGGATGTTGCCGCTCGTGTCCTGGGCGATGGTGCCGCCGTTGCCCGCCGGGAAGACGAAGATCGAACCGAGTCCGCCGCGACCCAGGGCGAGACCCGGCGCGATGGCCTCGTCGAAGCTGGTGTCGGAGGGGAAGAGGGCGCCGCCGTCGGGCGAGCCCCAGCTGTTGGCGTAGATCGCGTTCTGGTCGCGCTGGAAGCCGAGGGCATGGGCGATGTCGGCGTCCATGTTGGTCGCGAGCGGATTGAGCCCGACCATCGCGGCTGCGGGCGCGACCCCGGTCACCCCGATCGCGTTGCCGCCGCGCGCCGCTGCGATGCCCGCGACGGCGGTGCCGTGGAGGTCGCCGCTGGCGCAGGGCAGGGGATAGGCGCTGCCGAAGTGCTTGCCGGGCCGGTAGTTGAAGCTGCCGCCCGGTACGACGTTGGGCAGGAGATCCTCGTGGACGACCTCGATGCCGCTGTCGACCACGGCGATGCGAACGCCGGTGCCGTCCGCGACCTGCCACGCGCCCAGGATGTTGAGGTCCTCGCCCGGGGTGGCATTGTTCTGGCCGGTGTTGTCGAGATGCCATTGCGCGGAGGCGAGCGGATCGGGCCCGCTGAGCGGCGCGGCCGGCTCGCGGGCGAAGTACGCCTGCGTACAGCTCGTCTCGTTCAGGCGCGCGGAACCGTCACCGTCGTCGTCGCCGCCGCCGCCCCCGCCGCCGCAGGCGGCCAGGGCGAGGAGGGCGCAGGCGATGGCAGCGCTCGAAAAGCCTTGCGGTGCATGGAACATGGGTCTCGATGGCAGGCTGGCTGGTCGGATGCCGAAGTGTACGGGTTTCCGTGCCGGTGAAGGCGACTGCAGCACGGCGGGTGCCCGGATGGCCGGGTTGCTATCATCGCGGCACGGATCGTCCGCCATCCCCGCGATCCGCCGTCCCCTACCGCGTCCCTGGAAGCACCCCATGCCCCGAATCCAGACACTCCTGGTGGCCAACCGCTCGGAAATCTCCATCCGCGTCATGCGTGCCGCCGCCGAGATGGGCATCCGCACGGTCGCCATCTATTCGCACGAGGATCGCTTCTCGCTGCACCGCTTCAAGGCCGACGAGAGCTACCAGGTGGGCGACGGCAGGAAGCCCTTGCAGGCCTACCTGGACATCGAGGACATCATCCGGGTGGCCCGGCTCGCCCGGGCCGATGCGATCCATCCCGGCTACGGTTTCCTGTCGGAAAACCCTGATTTCGCGGCGGCCTGCAAGGCGGCGGGCATCCTCTTCGTCGGCCCGACGCCCGAGGTCATGACGACGCTGGGCAACAAGGTGTCCGCCCGCAATGCCGCGGTCGCCGCCGGGGTGCCGGTCATGCCGGCGACGCCGCCGCTGCCGCGCGACATCGAAGCGGTGAAGAAGATGGCGGCGGATGTCGGCTATCCGCTCATGCTCAAGGCGAGCTGGGGCGGTGGCGGCCGCGGCATGCGGGTCATCGAGCGCGAGGCCGAGCTCGA
>DAIMFM010000046.1:11843-15104 GCA_036724585.1 Burkholderiaceae bacterium
CACCCACGGCAACCTGGTGCACCTGTTCGAGCGCGACTGCTCGGTGCAGCGGCGCAACCAGAAGGTCGTGGAGCGGGCGCCGGCCCCCTACCTGGACGAGGCCACCCGGGCCGCCGTGTGCGACGCGGCGCTCGCCCTCGGGCGCACCGTCGGCTACAGCCATGCCGGCACCGTCGAATTCCTGATGGATGCCGATACGGGCGAGTTCTACTTCATCGAGGTCAATCCGCGCATCCAGGTCGAGCACACCGTCACCGAGGAGGTCACCGGCATCGACATCGTCAAGGCCCAGCTCGCGATCGCCCAGGGCGCCCGGATCGGCACGGACGACTGCCCGGTTCCGCCCCAGGAAGAGATCCGGCTCAATGGCCACGCGCTGCAGTGCCGGGTCACGACCGAGGACCCGGAGAACAACTTCACTCCCGACTACGGCCGCATCCAGGCCTATCGCAGCGCTTCCGGCTTCGGTATCCGGCTCGACGGCGGCACCGCCTACTCCGGGGCCGTGATCACCCCGTACTACGATTCGCTGCTGGTGAAGGTCACCGCCTGGGCGCAGCGCGCCGACGAGGCGATCCGCCGCATGGACCGGGCCCTGCGCGAGTTCCGCATCCGCGGGGTGGCGACCAACCTGCAGTTCGTCGAGAACGTGATCAACCACCCCGACTTCATCGCCGGGCGGGTCACCACGCGCTTCATCGACGAGACGCCGGAGCTGTTTCGCTTCGCCCGCAGGCGCGACCGCGCGTCGCGCCTGCTGCACTACATCACCGAAGTGACGGTCAACGGGCATCCCGACATGGTCGGTCGCACGGCGCCCGACCTCGCGCACCAGCACCTCGCCCTGCCCGGGGCCGACCTCGTCGAGCCGGTGCGACCCGGCAGCCGCGATCGCCTGCTCGAGCTCGGGCCGGAGAAGTTCGCCCAATGGATGCTCGACGAGCCGCGGGTCCTGCTCACCGACACGACGATGCGCGATGCGCACCAGTCGCTGTTCGCCACCCGCATGCGCACGGTCGACATGACCCGCATCGCCCCGTACTACGCCCGCCTGCTTCCGGGCCTGTTCTCGGTCGAGTGCTGGGGCGGGGCGACCTTCGACGTCGCCATGCGCTTCCTGAAGGAAGACCCCTGGCAGCGCCTCGCCGAACTGCGCGAGGCCATGCCCAACCTCCTGCTGCAGATGCTCCTGCGCGGCAGCAACGCCGTCGGCTACACCAACTACGCCGACAACGTCGTGCGCCACTTCGTGAGCCACGCGGCGCGAGGCGGCATCGACCTCTTCCGCGTCTTCGATTCGCTGAACTGGGTCGAGAACATGCGGGTGGCGATCGACGCGGTGCGCGAATCGGGTGCGCTGTGCGAAGGCGCCATCTGCTACACGGGCGACCTCTTCGATACCTCGCGACCGAAGTACGACCTCGCCTACTACGTCGGCATCGCGAAGCAGCTGCGCGCGGCCGGCGTCAACGTGCTGGGCATCAAGGACATGGCGGGCGTGTGCCGGCCCCGCGCCGCCGAAGTGCTGGTGCGCACGCTGAAGGAGGAGACGGGGCTGCCGGTGCACTTCCACACGCACGACACGAGCGGGATCTCCGCCGCCTCGGTGCTGGCGGCCGTCGCCGGCGGCGCCGACGCGGTCGACGGCGCGATGGATGCCATGAGCGGGCTCACCTCCCAGCCCAACCTCAACGCGATCGTCGCGGCCCTTGCCGGCTCGCCGCGCGATCCCGCCGCGCACGGCGGCGTCGATGCCGATGCGATGCGCGACATCGCCCACTACTGGGAAGGCGTGCGCCGACTCTACGCGCCGTTCGAATCCGACATCCGCTCGGGCACGGCGGACGTCTACCGCCACGAGATGCCCGGGGGGCAGTACACCAACCTGCGCGAGCAGGCGCGCTCGATGGGCCTGGACCATCGCTGGCCCGAGGTCGCCCGCGCCTATGCGGACGTCAACCGCCTGTTCGGCGACATCGTCAAGGTGACGCCCACCTCGAAGGTCGTCGGGGATCTCGCGATCTTCATGGTGGCCAACGATCTCGACCCGTCGGAGGTGGCCGACCCGGCGCGCGACATCGCGTTCCCCGAATCCGTGGTGGCGCTTTTTCGCGGCGAACTCGGCTTCCCGCCCGACGGCTTTCCCCCGGCGCTCTCGCGCAAGGTCCTGCGGGCGGAGCCGCCGAAGCCGTACCGGCCCGGCGACCGCATCGCCCCGGTCGATCTCGAGGCGGCCCGGCTCGAGGCCGAGAAGGCCGCCGAGCGCCAGGTGTCCGATACCGAGCTCTGCTCCTACCTCATGTACCCGAAGGTCTTCCGTGACTACGCCGCGCATCGCCGGACCTACGGCGACGTGAGCCGCCTGCCCACCGAGACCTTCTTCTACGGGATGCGCGAGCGCGAGGAGATCGCCGTCGACATCGACCGCGGCAAGACCCTGGTGATCCGGATGCAGGGCACCGCGCCCGCCGAGGACGAGGGCGTGGTGCGCGCCTTCTACGAGCTCAACGGCCAGCCGCGTTCCATGCGGGTCGAGCAGGCCGGCGCGAAGCAGGCGCCGAAGCGGCCGCGCGCCGACGCGGCCGATCCGCGGCATGTCGCCGCCCCGATGCCGGGGATGATCGTCACGGTGGCGGTCAAGCCGGGCCAGCGCGTCGTCGCCGGCGACCCATTGCTCTCGATCGAGGCGATGAAGATGGAGACGCAGATCCGCGCCGAACGCGACTGCACCGTGAAGGCGCTCCACGTCAAGCCCGGCGAGACCATCGAGGCGCGCGACCTGCGGCCGGTGGAGTTCACGGTCCTGTTGCTCGTGTGGACCAACGAGGATGTCACGCTCACGCGGCTCGCCCGGGTCCTGGGCGTCACCGGGCCCAACATCACCGTCGTCGTCGATCGACTGGAGGCTCGCGGGCTGGTCAGGCGCGTGCGCAGCCAGGTGGATCGCCGCTCGCTGATCATCCGGATGCAGCCGGCCGGCGAGCGGCTGGCCCGCGAGGGCGCCGAACTCTCGCGGACGATGGAGGATCCCGCCCTGTCGATGCTCGAGCCGGCCGAGCGCCGGACCCTGGTCTCCCTGTTGCAGCGCGTGATCGCTAGGCCGCGCTGATCGCGTGCGCGCGGCCGTCGCGCTCGAGGTGAGGGACGTGGTTGAAGGACAGCAGGCGGAAGCGGCCGCCGCCCGCGATCAGCTCGGAGATGCCCGAGTTCCGGTACTGCAGGTTCAGCTCGATCGCGGTGGCCGGGGGCGCGCCGAGGATG
>DAIMFM010000047.1:0-11865 GCA_036724585.1 Burkholderiaceae bacterium
GCCTCGCGCTCGTCGAGCAGGGCCTCGATGCGCTGCTTGGCCTCGTTCAGCGCCCGCCCCGCCACCGCGCGATCGGCGCCTGGGAGCTTGCCCAGCGACTTCATGCGCTGGGTCAGCAGGCCGTCCCGCCCGAGGAAGCGCGCCTTGGCGTTGGCGAGCGCATTGACGTCGCCACAGGCGGCGATGAGACTCGCCGCTTCGTCGACGAGGGCTTGGGTCTGGCTGGAATCCATCTTCGGCTCGATCCTGAAGAGATCCTGGAAGCGGCGCCCACGGCGCCATCCGTGCGATCCGCGCTCCACAATGAGGAACGGGGCCGCGCCGGCCCCGTCCGATCCTGGCCATCGCCCGCGGGCAGCGGCCAGGGGCAAGCGCCTTGCGGCCCGCCCCCCTGTCAGGCGGTGCCCAGCGAGGCCTTGCCCTGGCCGACGACGGCGGCGAAGCCGGCCTTGTCGTGCACCGCCATGTCGGCCAGCACCTTGCGGTCGAGGCCGATGCCGGCCTTGTTCAGGCCGTTGATGAAGGCACTGTAGGTGATCCCGTGCGAGCGGGCCGCCGCATTGATCCGGGTGATCCACAGCGAGCGGAACACCCGCTTGCGCGCACGGCGGTCGCGATAGGCGTACTGGCCGGCCTTCATGACCGCCTGGACGGCGACCCGGTAGGCGTTCTTGCGGCGGCCGCGGTAACCCTTGGCGGCGGCCAGGACCTTCTTGTGGCGTGCGCGCGCGGTGACGCCGCGTTTTACTCGAGGCATGTCTTCGTCTCCTTACGCGTACGGCAGCATGGCCCGGATCGACGGAACGTCGGCCGGATGGACGTTGACGGCACCGCGCAGCTGGCGCTTGTTCTTGGTCGTCTTCTTGGTAAGGATGTGGCGCTTGAACGCCTGGCCGCGCTTGACGGTACCGCCGGCACGGATCTTGAAGCGCTTGGCAGCGCCCCGCTTGGTCTTCATCTTGGGCATATCGACCCTTCCGCTCTTTCTAATGCCTCGACAGGTGCCCGGTCCGTGACCGGAACTTCAAAAGACCCGCTCGGCTTGTATCGGTGATCAGTTCTTGCGCTTGGGCGCCAGCACCATCACCATCTGCCGCCCTTCGAGCCGCGGCATGGATTCGACCTGGACGATGTCCTCCACGTCGCCCCGCAGCTTCTCGAGCAGCCGGACCCCGAACTCCTGGTGCGCCATCTCGCGCCCCCGGAAACGCAGGGTCACCTTGACCTTGTCGCCTTCCTCGATGAACCGGATGATGTTGCGAAGCTTGACCTTGTAGTCACCCTCGTCGGTCCCGGGGCGGAACTTCACCTCCTTGACCTGGATGGTCTTCTGCTTCGCTCTCGCTTCGTGCGCTCGCTTCTGTTCCTGGTACTTGAACTTGCCGTAGTCCATGAGACGGCACACGGGCGGATCGGCCTGCGGTGCGATCTCGACCAGGTCGAGACCCGCTTCCTCGGCCATGCGCTGCGCTTCGCGCGTCGAGACGATTCCGATCGGCTCATTGTCAACACCCGTAAGGCGCACCTCCGGAACATGAATCTCACCGTTTATACGGTGACTTCGAACATTAGTAGCGATGCTTTGTTCTCCCTCGGTTCATCAATGGTCCGGTCCGGCGATCGTTCAGCCGGACGGGTTGCTGCGCTTGCTCGAAACGTCGTCGGAAAGGCGCTCGACAAACGAATGGATGGCCATCGTCCCGAGGTCGATCCCACCCCGGGCGCGAACGGCCACCCCGCCAGCCTCGCGCTCGCGGCCACCGACCACGAGCTGGTACGGCACCTTGCGCAGGCTGTGCTCGCGGATTTTATAGTTGATTTTCTCGTTGCGCAAATCCGTCTCGACCCTAAACCCTTGTTTTCTCAACAGTTGCGCAACGGATTCGGCGTAGTCCGCCTGGGCGTCGGTAATGTTCATCACCACCGCCTGCACCGGTGCCAGCCACATGGGCATGGCGCCGGCATGATGCTCGAGCAGGATGCCGGTGAAGCGCTCCATCGAGCCCACGATGGCCCGGTGCAGCATCACCGGCCTGCGGCGGGTGTTGTCCTCGGCGACGTACTCGGCGTCGAGCCGCTCGGGCATCATGAAGTCGACCTGCATCGTCCCGACCTGCCAGCTGCGGCCGATCGAATCGCGCATGTGGTATTCGATCTTGGGCCCGTAGAAGGCGCCCTCGCCGGGGACTTCCTCCCACTGGACGTCGCAGCGATGCAGCGCGGCCCGCAGGGCTTCCTCGGCGCGATCCCAGGTGGCGTCGTCGCCGATCCGCTTCTCGGGACGCAACGCGAGCTTCACGCCGATGTCCTCGAAGCCGAAATCCCGGTACAGGGCCATCGCCTGCTGGTGGAAGGCCGTGACCTCGGGTTCGATCTGGGCCTCGGTGCAGAAGACGTGGCCATCGTCCTGGGTGAAGGAGCGCACGCGCATCAGGCCATGCAGGGCGCCGGACGGCTCGTTGCGGTGGCAGGCGCCGAACTCGCCGTAGCGCAGGGGCAGCTCCCGGTAGCTGCGCAGCGAGGCGTTGAAGATCTGCACGTGGCCCGGGCAGTTCATCGGCTTGATGGCGAACTGGCGCTCGTCGGCATCCCCGGTGAAGAACATGCCTTCCTTGTAGTTGTCCCAGTGCCCCGAGCGCTTCCAGAGGTCGACGTCGAGAATCTGCGGACAGCGGACTTCCTGGTAGCCGCTCTCGCGGTACACGCCCCGCACGTACTGCTCGATCTGCTGCCAGAGCGCCCAGCCCTTGGGATGCCAGAACACCATGCCCGGCGCCTCGTCCTGCAGGTGGAACAGGTCGAGCTCGCGCCCGAGGCGACGGTGGTCTCGTTTCTCGGCCTCCTCGAGCATGTGCAGGTAGGCCGCCTGGTCCTCCTTGCTGCCCCAGGCGGTCCCGTAGATCCGCTGCAGCATCTCGTTGTTCGAGTCGCCGCGCCAGTAGGCGCCGGCGACCTTGAGCAGCTTGAAGACCCGCAGCTTGCCGGTCGAGGGCACGTGCGGCCCGCGACAGAGGTCGACGAACTCGCCCTCGCGGTACAGGGTGATCTCCTGGTCCGCCGGGATGGCGGCGATGATCTCCGCCTTGTAGTCCTCGCCGATGGACCGGAAGAACGCCACGGCGTCGTCGCGCCGCCATACCTCCCGGGTCACGGGTTCGTCCTTCGCGGCGAGCTCGGCCATCTTCTTCTCGATCGCGGCGAGATCCTCGGGCGTGAACGGCCGGTCGCGGGCGAAATCGTAGTAGAAGCCGTGCTCGATCACCGGCCCGATGGTGACCTGCGTCTCCGGATAGAGCTCCTTGACCGCATAGGCGAGCAGGTGGGCAGTGGAGTGGCGCAGCACTTCGAGGCCGTCGGCATCGCGCGCGGTGACGATCTGGACGTCGGCGTCCCGGTCGATCCGGTAGCTGGTATCCACCAGCTTGCCGTCGACCCGGCCGGCCAGGGCGGCCTTCGCCAGCCCCGCGCCGATCGACCGGGCGACTTCGGCGACGGTCACGGGATTCTCGAATTCACGGACGGAGCCGTCCGGGAGACTGATCTGGATCACGCTCGTTCCTGAAACTGTACTCATCGGCCGCAGCGACCAGGGAAGCGGCGGCCCGCGCCGCTGCCGCATGCATCGTGGCCGCCAGCGCCCCGGCGACCTCGGCCGCGAGAGACGGGAAGCCGGGCGAAAAAAAAGCGCGGCGAGCCGCACCCTTTGATCGAAGCACCCATCGAAGCACCCGTCATGCGCACTCGTGCCTGGCTCACCAAGCGATCGTAGTTCGCAACAAGAGCATCGCCGACGCTCACACTCCGGGCTGAAAGCTTGGCAGGCGGGACCCTGTTCGAACCGGCGCCGGCTCGACCCGACGACCCCGCCGTGTCAGGACATGAATGCGCGATTCTACAGGATTCCGCCTCGCGTCGCATACGGCGCGGGACCCCGGCTGAAGTCCCCCGGCCCGCGGCTACGCCTGGCTCGGGCTGGCCTCCTGGAACCCTGCCGTGTGATAGAAGACGTTGGGCTTGCGGTACACCGCCAGCAGCAGGCAGCCCTCGTCCGAGCGCGTCTCGTGCATCGAACCCGGCCGGCGCCAGACGTACTGGCCGGCGCGGCAGATGCCGTCGTGGTCATGGAACGAGCCTTCGATCACCCAGCTCTGCTCGATCTCCGGATGCCGGTGGAACGGCAGGACGGCACCCGGCTCCCACTTCAGCAGGACGGTCATCTCGCCGGCCTCGTCGTTGCGGTACAGCACCTTCATCCAGATCTTGTCGAACTGGGATTTCTGCCATTCCAGCTGCTCGGGATCGACGTAGACGGAGCCGCCCGGGGTGGGCTGGAGCTTGCCGGACAGGCGCTGTGCGGTGTGGGCATCGGACATGGGGTCTCCTGGCGGAAGAACGAACCGGAAAAACGAACGGGTTACGGTGCAACGACCCGTAACCCGCCAGTTTCCACCGATTTCCGCTGTATTCGTTGGTAGGCGCGATTGGATTCGAACCAACGACCCCCACCATGTCAAGGTGGTGCTCTAACCAACTGAGCTACGCGCCTAAGCCGGCCATTATAACCATACGGGAATTGGGCTGGGAAGCGCGAGTTCAGCGTCGCGCGAGGGCCCGCGCCAGCGCAAGGACCGGCAGGATGCCCACGACCACGATCAGCAGGGAGGGCAGCGCCGCTTCCGACAGGCGCTCGTCGCTCGCGAACTGGTAGGCGACCACGGCCAGGGTATCGAAGTTGAACGGCCGCAGGACCAGGGTGGCGGGCAATTCCTTGAGGCATTCGATCATGACGAGCAGCGCCGCTGCCGCGAGGCTTCGTCGGAGCATGGGCCAGTGCACGTCGCGCAGCACGCCCAGCCGGCTGCGGCCGAGGCAGCGGGCGCTCTGGTCCATCGAGGGACTTATCCGCTCGAGCGCGGCGCCCAGCCCCTGGTAGGCCACCGAGAAGAAGCGCACGCCGTACGAGTACACCAGCGCGAACACCGTTCCCCCGAACAGGCTGGCGCCCAGCAGGGGCTGGCTGAGCCAGCGATCGACGCCGCCGACGAAGGCGAGCAGCGCGACCCCGAGGACGACCCCCGGCAGGGCGTAGCCGCTGTTGGCGAGCGCCAGCGACCAGCGGGTCGAGCGGACCGGGTGGAGCCGCGCCGCATAGGCACCGAACAGGGCGAGCGGCATCGTCGCCGCGGCGGCGATGGTGGCGATAAGAGCTGTGTTGAAGACCCAGCGACCCAGGCGCGGATCGACACCGGCGTCGCCGCCGAGCCAGCCGAACAGCAGGATCAGCGCCGGCAGGGCGAAGCCGAAGACGATCGGCACCAGGCACCACGCCAGCAGGCGCAGTCCGCGCCAGCCGCGGACGACGACCGGCACGAGCTGCGCCCCGCCCCGCGTGAAGAAGCGCATGCGCCCCCGCTGCCGTCGCTCGACCACGACGACCATTGCGACGAGGAGGAGCAGCACGATCGCCAGGCGGGCCGCGCCGACCCGATCGCCCATGCCCTGCCATGCCCGGTAGATGCCGGCGCTGAAGGTATCGACGGCGAAGTACGCCACCACGCCGAAGTCGGCGAGCGTCTCCATCAGCACGAGCAGCGCCCCGGCGACGATGGCCGGGCGTGCGACCGGCCAGACGACCCGCCACCAGACCGCGGATTCCGAATGGCCCAGGGAGCGGGCAGCCTCGGCCATGGACGGATTCGCCTCGGCGAAGGCGGCGCGCGAGAAGAGGTACACATACGGATAGAGCGCCAGGCCCAGGAACAGGCCCGCGCCGACGCTGGTCCGGATGTCGGGGAACCAGTAGTCGCCGATGCCCCAGCCGGTGGCCGCCCGCAGGGCGCCCTGCAGGGGCCCGGACACCTCGAGGAACTGGGTATAGGCGTAGGCCATGACGAAGCCGGGCATGGCGAGCGGCAGGACCAGCGCCCAGGACACGATGCGGTAGCCGGGGAAGCGGTACTTCGCCACCACCCATCCGCAGGACACGCCGAAGAGCAGGGCCACCGCGAGCACCACGATCGACACCCAGGCGGTGGTGAGTATGTACCCGGGCAGGACCGTGGAGAGGAGATGGCCGAGCGTGCCGGCGATCTCGCTCTCGCTGGCGGCGACGAAGCACAGCGCGATGACCGGCGCGGCGGTGAGCAGCGCCATCAGGATCGCGCCACCACGCAGGAAGTCGGGCGCGGCGCCGTCGACCCGGTCGAGCACCTGGGCGCCGGCGGCCGGGCCGACCGGTGGACGCAGCTGGGCGGCAGGCGGATCCGGGTTACCAGGCATCGGGAATCATGCGGCGTCGGCCGCATGGATAGAATTGCAACTGAGATTTATAGGCATTCCTATGCGCGCCACTCCCGAACCGAATATGCTGGCCGGCGAGCCGACCACCGTCGTGCCGGCGGCCCTGCAGGTCGATCACCTGCGGATCCACTACGACACGCCGGACGGCAAGCTCGAGGTCCTGCGCGACCTGTCCTTCAGCCTGCGCCACGGCGAGATCGGCTGCCTGCTCGGCCCCTCGGGCTGCGGCAAGACGACCGCCTTGCGCGCGATCGCGGGATTCATCCGGCCGACGAGCGGGCGGATCCGGATCGGCGGCCGGACCGTGAGCGATGCGCGCCACTGCACCGCACCCGAGTCGCGCGGTGTCGGCGTCGTCTTCCAGGACTACGCCCTGTTCCCGCACCTGGATGTCGCCGCCAACATCGCCTTCGGCCTGCGGGGACAGCCCGCGGCGGCCCGTCGCCAGCGCGTCGTCGACATGCTCGCCCTCGTGGGCCTGCCCCGGATCGGCGATCGTTTCCCGCATGAACTCTCGGGGGGACAGCAGCAGCGGGTCGCGCTCGCCCGGGCGCTCGCCCCGGCGCCCTCGATACTGCTGCTCGACGAACCATTCTCGAATCTCGACCCCGACCTGCGCGAACGCCTTGCGCTGGACCTGCGCGAGATCCTCGAGCGCGCGCGCATCACGGCCCTGCTGGTGACGCACGACCAGTACGAGGCCTTCGCCCTGGCGGACCGGGTCGGCGTGATGCACGACGGACGCATCGAGCAATGGGACAGCCCCTACCGCCTGTACCACCAGCCGGAGACGCGTCGCGTCGCGGACTTCGTCGGCCTGGGCTCCTTCCTGCCGGGACGGGTGCATCACGCCGATGGCCAGTCCCGCGTATCGATCGAACTGGGCAGCCTGCCGATCCATGCGCGCGCCGACCAGGCGATGGCCGCCGCGCGGGCCACCTCGAGCGGCGACGTCCAGGTGCTGCTCCGTCCCGACGACGTCGTCCATGACGACGACAGCACGGTCCGCGCCGAAGTCGTGCGCAAGGCCTTTCGCGGCGCGTCCTTCCTGTACACGCTGAAGCTGCCGAGCGGCGCCAACCTGCTCGCGCTGGTACCGAGCCATCATGACCATGCAATCGGCGAGCGCATCGGCATCCGCTTCGACGCCGACCATGTGGTGACCTTTCCGCTCGAGGAGACCGGCGACTGAACGGCAGTGCCACGGCCCGCGCTCGCCTGCGGGGGCTGGGCCGCCGAATCGGCGACCGGACCGCTCAGTGGGTGGTTCGTTCCAGCAGGAACGCCCGGCCCGCCTCGAAGCGGCGCGCCATCTCGTTCATCCGCAGCGACAGCGCGCGCCGGTCCGGATGGCGCACCAGCAGCGCGACGGTGCGCTTGCGGTTGATCCACGCGACCTTCATGTAGCGCTGCCCGCCGTCGCGGCTTTCCATCTCCACCCAGTCACCGCGCGAAAGCTGCTCGAAGGCCTCGTCGGGTTCCGCCAGGATGCGGCGCGGCCGACCCGGCAGGTCGGCGAGATCGACCGAATTGAGCACTTCGAGCAGGCGATGGCTGCGCTCGTCCGCATCGCCGGCCTCGGGGCCGGGCTCGGCCGCGGGTCTCGCGTCGACGATGGGCAGGACCAGCGAGGGAACCTCGTCGGGGCCGCCCCTGCCGTCGGCGCCCTCGCCGTGGGCCCCACCGTTCGATGCACCGCCGTTGGAGGCGCCGTTGGAAGCGTCGTTCCGCACGGCCGTGCCCGGGCCGCCGTCGTCGTGGCCATGGTCGTCCGTCGCCTCGCCGGCTTCCGGCGCGATGGCGTCGGTGGTCCCGGCGATGCGGCGGTCCCCTGCGCGCTCGCGGGCCCGCACGGGGTCGCGCAGGGTGGGCACGCTGCCCTGCACGTCGTAGATGGTGGTGCGCGAACTGCGCGTCGCGGAGCCCTGCCCTTCGGTGGAAGCGACGACGTCGCCGCCCTCGTCCGGCTCGGGCCGCAGCACCGGGACCTGCCCGCCGTCGCCGCCCGCGGGCCCGGGTCCGGGCCCGGAGACGGTACCGCTCCGATCGCGTCGCTGCAGACGCCGCAGGTGGATCAGGAACAGTTCGTCGAAGAAGCCGCGATGCTCCTCTTCCTTGGCGCCGATCGCCCGCAGGCCCTGGGTGAGGACCTGGATCAGCGGCGGGATCCGCTGGACCAGTTCGCGCCGGCTGACGTGCCCCGGCCCCTTGTCGTCGAGGCTCCAGAGCAGGTCGTCGACGACCTGCAGCGCGACCCGGAATTCGCCGCTGTCCTCGCCGTCGCGCAGGACGGCGGTGCGCAGGTGTCGCAGCCAGACGGTGCGCAGGAACTCCTGGACCGATTCGGGGACCGAATGGCGGGCGAGCCGCTCGTCGAGCAGGCGTTCGATCCGCTCGGTGACTTCGCGTTCCTGGTTGCGATTCGGCCGGCGCGTATAGTCGCGGCGATTGCGCCGGCCCGGGGTCGACTCGAGGGCGCTGCGTTCACGCACGATGCGCTCGATGAGCTGGCTGACGTGACCGGCCGCACGGGTGTACTCCAGCTCGACCTGCCGCGACATCACGGCGGAACGCGTCTGCAGCGCGCTGGTCACGATCTCGACTGCCCGCACCACGGTTTCCATCCGGCGATAGAGTTCGCTGCCGCGGGTCAGGTCGTCGGCAAAGGCGTTGGCGATGGCGCCGAAGTTCTCCACCAGGCGGCGCAGCGACCGTGGCTCGTCGCCGAGATAGCCCGGATCGAGCAAGGCGAGCGCGAGGGCGGGCTGCTGCAGGCGCCAGACGAGCGGATGGGCCGCCTGGGGCAGGCGGCGGTCGTCGACCACGTAGTCGAACATCGCCGAGACGACATCGACAACCGCCAGCTGAGCGGGCGTGGCCGACGCCTCGCCGAGCCGCTTGCGCACGTTCGCGAAATAGCGGCTGCGCGAGCTGCGGCTGTACGGGAGCTCGCCGATCGAATGGGCGAAGGCCACCGCATCGCGTTCGATGTCCACCACCGGCTGCAGCGTCGGCAGGACGCGCAGCCGATCGTCGGCCGCCAGGCCGGCGAGCGGCGAGGTGCCGAGCCGCCGGGCATCCTGGTCGACGCCGGCCACCCGGTCCACCACGCGATCGGTAGCCGAGCGCTGCGTCGCGTCGCCCTGCGCCGGGTCGGCGTCGCGACGCCTGGCATCGTCCTCGCCGGCACGGTCCGCTGCATCATCCGGCGCGGGTTGCACGGCGTCGTTGGCGGGGCGCGGGCCGCGACGATCGTCGGCAGGGTCGCCCGCGATGGCCGGCTGCGCCGGCCCGGAGCGGTCCCGATCGGCCTCTGCCCCGGCCGACCGGGGCAGGACTTCGGACGGCGGCATCGGCTCGACGCCGAGCCGGGCCATGCGACGCTCGGCGCCGGCGATCAGCTGGCCGAGCATCGGCGCGACGCGCGGCGGCAGGAGGCTGCGCAGGCGCTTGCGAACCGGGCCGGCCTCGAGGACATCGCCGAGCGAAGCGACGATGGCCTGCGCGAGCACGCGCGCGCCCAGCGGGTTGAGGGCGTCGTCCACCCATGGCACCGGGCTCAGGCGACGCACGCGTGCCGAGTAGGTCTCGTAGCCGGTGGGATCGGCCTCGCGCACGATCTTCGCCAGGGGCTGCGCGATCAGCTGCGCCTCCAGGGTTTCCTCGTCCATCAGCGCGAGCGCCTCGGCACGGGCCGACGGGTCGTCGAGTTCGGTCGCCTTGAGGATGCGCAGCACCAGGTCCTCGAAGACGCCTTCCATGCGCGCGGCGCGCGCGTCGGGATCGACGCGCAGGACCGAGCGGGCGGCGAACAGCGCCTGGCTGTCCCGGTCGGACTCGGCACGCTCGGCCGCCGCCTCGAGTTCGGCGGCGAGTACCGGCAACAGGCCGCGGAATCCCTGCGTCAGCTCGCGGGCGAGTTCGGCGCGGACGTCAGCGAAAGTCCTGCTCGGGCTTGTCGACGGATCGGCAGTCATCTAGTTGGCATTGGTGCGCATCGGACGGCGATTCCAGTGCGCGTTGGGTTCCGATGCTAACTGATGCGCGGGGCGGCGGCCGTGATGAATGTCGCCGGCGGCGCGGTATACCCGAACACGCCATGTATAGTGGAAAGTACCACCCGAATACCACCCGAAAGGACCCGAGATTCCCGCGATGATGAGAAGGCCCAACAAGCTTCGGATCGGCCTGGCGCTGGGCAGCGGCGCCGCGCGTGGCTGGTCGCACATCGGTGCGATACGGGTACTCGAGGAAGCGGGGATCAGGCCGGACATCATCTGCGGGACCTCGATCGGCGCCCTCGTCGGCGGCATCCATGCCAAGGGCAAGCTGGACGGCTTCGAAGCCTGGCTGCGCAACCTGAGCTGGTCCGACGTGGTCGGCTTCCTCGACTTCTCCATGGGTGGGGGCCTCATCAAGGGCTCCAAGCTGCTCGGCTACCTGGCGGACCGGCTCGGCGAATCGGACATCGCCGAGTTCGACCTGCCCTTCGCCGCCGTGGCCACCGACCTGCATACCGGCCGGGAGGTGTGGCTGGAGAAAGGGCCCTTCCTCGAGGTGGCGCGGGCATCCATCTCGGTACCGGGCCTGTTCACCCCGGTGCTGCGCGACGGTCGCTACCTGGTCGACGGGGGACTGGTCAATCCGGTGCCGGTTTCGCTCGCGCGCGCGATGGGTGCGGACATCGTGATCGCCGTGGACCTCGGCGCCGACATGCTGGGTCCGCCCACCGGCGTGCAGCAGGCGTCGACCGCAGTCGTCCCGCAGAACCCCGACAACGGGCTCCTCTCGCGACTGCAGGCCGGCTTCGCCTCGCTCTTCGCGGCCTCCGACAACGAACCGTCGAGGATGCCGCCACCCTCGCTGATCGACGTGCTGGCGACCAGCATCGACATCATGCAGATCCGGATCACCCGCAGCCGGCTTGCCGGCGAGCCGGCGGACGTCCTCATCACGCCCCGGCTCGGCCATTTTGCGCTGCTGGATTTCCACAGGGCGAGCGAAGCGATCGACGAGGGACGCCGGGCCACGGAAGCCATCCTGCCGCAGATCCATGCCCTGCTGGGTCCGGCGCAGCCGCCGGAGAGCGATCATCCGACGGTGCAGGCGTCGGCCGCGCCCCGGCCGGCCAACCGGCCAGCCGGCTAGCGAGCTCCGCGCAGGCGCGCCGGCGCCAGGTCCGCCTCGCCCAGGCCGACCTCCTGCACCCTGGCGGGCAATGGCAGCCCCCGCACCAGGGCGGCACAGGCCTCCCCCATCGCCGCCGACGTCTGTATCCCGTAGCCACCCTGCGCCGCCAGCCAGAAGAAGCCGGGCGCGACGGAATCGAAGCCGCCCACCAGCCCGCCGTCGGCGACGAAGGAGCGCAGGCCGGCCCAGGTGCGCGCGGGCCGGCGGATCTCCAGGGTGGTGAAGGCCTGGATCCGGTCGATCCCGATCGCGATGTCGAGTTCCTCGGCCACCACGTCGTGCGCGACGACCGGATCGGCATTGGCGGGCGAACCCAGCAACATGCCGGCGTCGGGCTTGACGTAGAAGGATTCGTCGGCCGCCAGGAAGGCCGGC
>DAIMFM010000047.1:11875-14888 GCA_036724585.1 Burkholderiaceae bacterium
CGAGTCCTTCCGGCGGCTGGAACACGAAGGCGCTGCGCCGCTTCGGCTGCAGGCCGATGCGCGCCACCCCGGCCAGCCCGGCGAACTCGTCGGCCCAGGCGCCGGCGGCATTGACCAGCACCCCTGCGCGCCACCGGCGCTTCCCGTCGGAGACGACCCAGTCGGCGCCCTCGCGCCGCACCTCGTTCACCTCGACCCGGGTTTCGAGCACGCCGCCGTGCCGTCGCATGCCCCGCACGAATCCCTGCAGCAGCAGGTCGACGTCCATGTCCATCGCGTCGGGCTCGAGCAGCCCGCCGCTGACGACCTCGGGGCGCAGCACCGGTACCCGCGCCAGGGTGGCGGCGGCATCGAGCCGCCGCGCTTCGATCCCGAGCGCGCGGATCTCGTCGAGGCGTCGGTCGAGCAGTGCCTGCTGCTGTGCGGTGCCGATGGTCAGGGCGCCTCGGGGGGTGAGCACCGGACGATCGACGAAGCCCTGCGGCGGGTGCTCGAGGAAGGGGCGACTCGCAAGCGTCAGCGCGCGGACCTGCGGCGGTCCGTAGCTCTCCAGGTACAGGGCCGCCGAACGGCCGGTCGCATGGTAGCCGGGCTGGGGCTCGCGCTCGAGCACGACGACGCGTCCGTGGGGCGCCAGGAAGTAGCCCAGCGAGGCACCCGCGATGCCGCCGCCGACGATGAGCCAGTCGCAGGAGTGGACCTGTGTCGTCATCGCGATTCCGAAAATCCTCGATCGATCATCCTCCACTCTAGCAACGACGGAGGACAGGCGCAGGCGGGCCCTTTCGCAAGTGCGCACGGGCCATTGAAGCCACGCGGCCTGGATCCATGCCAGGGACCGTGTCTGGACCCATAGAACGGCGCCGCGGCCCGCTCGTGCCGGCCTTCGCACGACGCGCCGATGCGACAATCCGACCGGGTTCGACTCCACGCCGGCCTGCGGCGTGCGCCGATGCAACCATGCCGCAGTTCTGGGTTTATGTCGCGATAGCGACGCTGCTCGTCACCGCCGTGCTGGTCATGCCGCTGCTTCGGCGGCGCCCGCCCGATGCGGCGTGGGCCGAGGATGCCGAGCAGCGGCGGCTCGAGGTCTATCGCGACCGTCGGCGCGAGATCGAGCGCGAACGCGCCAGTGGCCGCCTCGACCCGATGGAAGCCGAGCAGGCGCAGGAAGACCTGTTGCGCCAGCTCGCCGTCGACCTGCCCCCGAGGCAGGCTTCCGGGTCGCGGCAAGGGAGCCGCACACAGCGCAGCCTGCCGGCGCTCACCGCCGTGGCACTCGTCGGACTGGTACCGGCCCTGGCCTTCATGACGTATGGCCAGGTGGGCGCCCCCGCGCTGCTCGAGAGCCGGCCGGTGGCCGACATGGCCGGGACGCGGCTGCCTCCCGGACATCCGCCCACGCAGGTGGCGCCGCCCGGACGGGGGGACCTGGAGATGCTTCTCGCCGGCCTGGAGCAGCGCACCCGGGAGGCCCCGGAGGATGGCGAGGCCTGGGCCATGCTCGGCATGGCCCTCAAGCTGCAGGCTCGCCACAGGGATGCCGCCCGGGCCTTCGAACAGGCGATCACCAGGGTCGAGCCGGATGCACGGCTCCTTGCGGAGGCCGCCGAATCCCTCGTCATGCTCCAGGACGGCGACTTCTCCGGTCGCCCGCTCGAGATGCTCGAGCGCGCCCTCGCGATCGATGCGGCCGAGCCAAGCGCGCTCTGGCTCATGGCCGCCGCGCAGTTCCGCGCCGGCAGGCTGCCCGATGCCCGCCGCCATCTCGAGCGGCTGCGTGCGGCCGTGCCGTCCACCTCGGCGCAGGCCGCCCAGGTCGACCGGGCGCTGGCCCGCATCGAGGCGCGCATGTCGCCCGCCGCCTCCGCCATCCGGGCTTCGACGGCACCCGGTTCCGGTCCCGCCGGCGAGGCCATCGAGACGGCGAGCGAAGCAGTGGTCGCCGGCACCGTGGTCGTCGATCCGGCGCTGGCGAAGGAGGCGCGGCGCGGCGGGACGCTCTTCCTGATCGCTCGCCAGGCCGGTGGCCCGCCCATTCCCGTTGCCGTGCGGCGCGAGCCGGGTGCGAGCCTGCCGATGAGCTTCGAGCTCGGCGACGCCAACGCCATGACACCCGCCCGCCTGCTCTCGACCGCCGGTGTCCTGGCGCTCGAGGCGCGCCTCAGCCGCAGCGGCACGGCGAACCGCCAGGCCGGTGATCTCTACGGCCTGCTGGCCGCGGTAGAACCGGGAAGCACCGACCTGACGATCGTGATCGACCGGGTAGTGGGAGCCGAAGGGGTGACGGACAATGCTCGCTGAACTCGGCCAGTTCCTGCTCGCACTCGCACTGGCGGTCGCGGGCGCGCTGGCGGTGTTGCCGATGCTCGGCAGCGCGATCCGCGGGCCGGCCGGGGCACGCCTGATGGCGACCGCCGGCCCGGCCTCGTCGGTCCTGTTCGCGCTCGTCGCACTGGCGTTCCTCGCGCTCGCCTCGCTCTTCGTCGACAACGACTTCAGCGTACTGCTCGTCGCGACCCATTCGAACCTGGCGTTGCCGCTGCACTACCGCATCGCCGCGACCTGGGGCTCGCACGAAGGTTCGATGCTCCTGTGGGTGCTGACCCTGGCCTGCTGGACGGTGGCGGTGTCCGTATTCTCGAAGTCCCTGCCGAGCCGGCTGCGCGCGCGCATCCTCTCGATCATGGGGCTCATCGCCTTCGGTTTCCTCCTCTTCCTGCTGTTCACGTCCAACCCCTTCGACAGGCTCGTCCCGCCCCCTGCCGACGGCCGCGACCTCAACCCGCTGCTGCAGGACGCCGGGATGGTGTTCCATCCGCCCCTGCTCTACATGGGCTATGTCGGGCTCTCGGTGGACTACGCCTACGCGATCGCCGGCCTCATCGGCGGGCGCTTCGATGCGGCCTGGGCACGCTGGGCCCGCCCCTGGACCACCGTGGCCTGGTGCTTCCTCACCCTGGGCATCGCGCTGGGCTCGTTCTGGGCCTACTACGAGCTCGGCTGGGGCGGC
>DAIMFM010000048.1:0-6698 GCA_036724585.1 Burkholderiaceae bacterium
ACTCGCGACCTCAACCTTGGCAAGGTTGCGCTCTACCAACTGAGCTATTCCCGCAGGCATCGCGAGAGCCGCCGCCCGTCGCGAAGACGGCCATTATAGCGGCTATTTTTCGGCCCGCAAGTAGGGTCTGGCCCGCTGCAGGTAGTAGAACATCGACCAGACGGTGAGCACCGCGGCGATCACGATCAGCACGGTACCGAGGTCCCGGGTCGACACCCCGAGGATGCGCGCATCGAGCAGCAGCAACGGGATCGCGACGAGTTGCGACGCCGTCTTGAACTTTCCGATCTTGTGGACGGCTACGCTCGCATGGGCGCCGATCCGGGCCATCCATTCCCGCAGGGCCGAGATCGCGATCTCGCGGCCCACGATGATCACGGCGATCAGGCCATCGACGCGCCCCAGCTGCACCAGCATCACGAGCGCCGCGCATACCAGCAGCTTGTCCGCCACCGGATCGAGGAAGGCGCCGAAGGCGGTGGTCTGGCCCAGGCGCCGCGCCAGGTAGCCGTCGACCCAGTCGGTCACGGCGGCAACGATGAACATCGTCGTGGCGATGAGATTCTGGTGCCAGGCGCCGATCGGCAGGTAGTAGACGGCGACGAGCAGCGGGATCGCCAGCATGCGACCCCATGTCAGGATGATGGGGAGATTGATCGGCATCGCGCCCGTCTTTCCTGGAAGTGCCCTCTGCCCCGACACCGTGTCATCCGTGCAGGTTGCGGTAAATCTGCTCGGCCAGCTTGCGGCTGACCCCCTCGACCGAGGCGAGATCCTCGACGCTCGCCGACATGATGCCACGCAGCCCACCGAAGCGCGCCAGCAGCCGCTGGCGACGCTTCGCCCCGACACCCTCGATTTCCTCGAGCCGCGACTTCCGGCGTGCCTTGCCCCGGCGTGCGCGCATTCCCGTGATGGCGAAACGATGCGCCTCGTCGCGGATCTGGGCGACGAGCATCAGCGCCGCCGAGTCGCGTCCCAGCACGACGGGTTCGCGTTCGTCCGCGAACACCAGGGTCTCCAGGCCGACCCGGCGCCCTTCCCCCTTGGCCACGCCGACGATGATGTCCGACGCGATGCCGATCTCGGCGAGCACCTGGCGGGCCACCTCCACCTGGCCCCGGCCACCGTCGATGAGGACGACATCGGGTATGCGGTTCGCCGCCCCACCCTGCCGTCGCCTGCCCGGCCGGGCCGATGCGGCGGGCGCACCCCCCTCGTCGGCCGGCGCGCTCGCCTGCTCGTCCGATGCTTCGGCGTGCCCTTCCGGCGCCGCCATGTCGATGTCGCCCTCCTCGCCGCCGCCGTCCCGCTCGACGATGCCCGCAGCGGCAGCGGCCTCCCCCGTCCGCCCGGATTCCTCCACGCCGGCGTCCAGGGTCAGCCCGCCATAGCGTCGCGTCAGCACCTGGCGCATTGCCGCGTAGTCGTCACCGGGCGTGATGCCGGTGATGTTGTAGCGCCTGTACTGGCTGTTCTGCATCGCGTGGTTCTCGTAGACGACGCAGGACGCCTGGGTCGCCTCGCCGGCGGTATGCGAGATGTCGAAGCATTCGATCCGCAGCTCGGCCAGGTCGCGTCCTTCGGCGAGCCCCAGGACCTCGGCCAGGGCCCGGGTGCGCGCCTGCTGCGAACCCTCCTCGGCGAGCAGGCGTGCCAGCGCGATCGCCGCATTGTTCTCGGCCATCTCCAGCCAGCGCCGCCGGGCGGACTGCGGCTGGCGCACCCAGGTTACCGCCCGGCCGGCCCGCTCGCCGAGCCAGCGCATCACCGCCGGCGAGGGCTTCGGCTCCGCGCAGACGATGACCGGCGGCACGAAGGCCTCCGTGTAGTGCTGTACGACGAAGGCCTCGAGCAGCTCGGCGCGGGCGTCGGGATGGTCGATGTCGCTCGCATGCAGGGGAAAGTGGGCCTTGTCGCCGAGATGCCGGCCGCCCCGGACCATGGCGAGATCGACGCAGACCCGCCCGCCACTGGCCGCGACCGCTATCACGTCGGCATCGACGTCGCTGCCCGATTCGATCGAATGCTGCGACAGTACGCCCGACAGCGCCCCCATCCGGTCGCGCCAGACGGCCGCCTCCTCGTAGCGCATGTCGGCGGCGGCTTCCTGCATCCGGCGCTCGAGGCCGTCCAGGACATCCTGGTGGGCGCCGCCGAGGAAGCGCACGGCATCGTCCACATCGCGCTGGTAGGCCTCCTGGTCGATCAGTCCGACGCACGGCGCGGTGCAGCGACCGATCTGGTACAGGAGGCAGGGCCGCGACCGGTTGGCGAACACCGAATCCTCGCAGGTGCGCAGCCGGAACACCTTCTGCAGCAGGCCGATCGCCTGCCGGACGGACCAGGCGCTCGGATAGGGCCCGAAGTAGTGGCCCTGGCGATCGACGCTGCCGCGATAGTAGGCCAGGCGCGGGAACTCGTGCGCGGTCAGGCGGACATAGGGGTAGGACTTGTCGTCGCGAAACAGGATGTTGTAGCGCGGGTGCCCCGTCTTGATCAGGTTGTTCTCGAGCAGCAGCGCTTCCGCTTCGGAGCGCGTCACCGTCGTCTCGATGCGCTGGACGCGCGCGACCATGTGCGCGATGCGCGGCGACAGTGCGGCGCCCTCCCGGAAATAGGACGACACCCGCTTGCGCAGGTCGCGTGCCTTGCCGACGTAGAGCAGCGTGTCGTCGGCGCCGAACATCTGGTAGACGCCGGGGCGATGCGGCAGCTGCGCGACGTAGCCCGGGAGGTCGAAGCCCGGGGCGCCCGGATCCCGCTCGGGGTTGTCGTGCGGCGCGGCCCCGGTCGCCTCCCCAGGGAGTCCCGCGGGTCGCTCGACCGGCGGATCGCCGGGAGTTCCCGCAGCCATCAGCGGACTCCCCCCGCGGCAGGCCCGGCCCATGGCCGCAGCGCCGCCAGGCGCCGTGCGAAGTCGGCGCCCGGTCGCCACGACAGGCCGTCGAGCAGGCGATCGGTCTCGGCCTGGTCATGGCACACCAGCACCATGTCGCAGCCGGCCGCGAGCGCGGCCTGGGCGCGCGCGACGATGTCGCCCATGCCGGCGGCGCCCGCCATCGTCAGGTCGTCCGAGAACACGAGCCCGTCGAAGCGCAGGCGCCTGCGCAGGATGTCCTGCAGCCAGGTACGCGAGAAACCGGCCGGCAGCGCATCGACCTTCGGATACACCACATGGGCCGGCATGATCGCCAGCAAGGCTTCGCCGAGCCAACCGTAGGGGGCGGCGTCCTCGGCCAGCAGGCTGCGCAGTGAACGCCGGTCGACCGGCAGTTCGCGGTGGGAATCACCGTCCACGTAGCCGTGCCCCGGAAAGTGCTTGCCGCAGTTCCCCATGCCGCCGAGCAGCATGCCATGGACGAGTGCGCGTGCCAGCATGGCGACGACCCGGGGATCGCGATGCAGCGCGCGGTCGCCGATCACGTCGCAGCGGCCGTGGTCGAGGTCGAGCACCGGCGCGAAGCTCAGGTCGATGCCGACGGCGCGAAGCTCCGCGCCGATGGTCCGGCCGAGACGGGTGGCTTCCCGGCTGGCCACGAGCGGATCGCGATCCCAGGCAAGCCCGAGGCTCGCCATCGGCGCAATCCGGGTGAAGCCGTCGACCAGGCGCTGGACCCGGCCACCCTCCTGGTCGATGCAGACCAGCAGCCCGGGACGGATACGGCGCATCGCGGCGACGAGCCTGGCCACCTGGGTCCTGTGCTCGATGTTGCGCTCGAACAGGACCACGCCCCCGACCATCGGGTGCCCGAGGCGCCGGCGGTCGGCGGCGCCGAGGCGGGGGCCCGACAGGTCGATCACGACCGGGCCGCAGGCGGGGATCTCAGCGCGTGCCCGTGCCACCATCTTCCTGCGCCGGGCCGGCTCCCGTGGCTTCGAGGACCACGAACGCGAGCACCGCATCGGATTCGTCGGAAAGGGACACGTGCGCGACCAGGCCGCGCTCCTCGAGCAGCGGAGCGAGCGCCTTGCGGGGTACGGCGACCGGCTTGCCGCGGCGGTCGTTGAGGATCTGCAGCGAAAGCAGGGTCATCGGGCCGCGCAGGCCGATGCCCAGCGCCTTGGAGAAGGCCTCCTTGCCGGCGAAGCGCTTGGCCAGGTAGCGGGTCGCGTAGCCTTCGCCATGTCCGTCCTTGCCGCGCCGGCGGCGGAACTCGGCGAGTTCCTCCGGGCCCAGCACCCGGCGCGCGAAGCGTTCGCCCCAGCGTCCGAGCAGCGCCTCGATGCGTGCGAGGCGGACCAGGTCCGTGCCGATGCCGACGATCATTCGGACCTGGCGTCCCGCGCCGCTTCACGCATCAGTCGCTTCATCTCGCGCACCGCTTCGCGCAGGCCGATGAACACGGCACGGGACACGATCGCATGGCCGATGTGCAGTTCGCGCACCCCGGCGAGCGCCGCCACCGGCTGGACGTTGAAGTAGTTGAGCGCATGGCCCGCGTTGAAGCGCATGCCCGCCGCCAGGATGGCGTCGCCGGCAGCCCGGATCCGCAGCAGCTCGTCCTGCACCCACCTGCTGTCCACATCCCTGCCCCGCTCGTGGAAGGCGTGCGCGTAGGGTCCGGTATGGACCTCGCAGACACTCGCCCCGATGCGATGCGCGGCTTCGACCTGGGCGGGATCGGCATCGATGAAGACGCTGGTCACGATGCCGGCGTCGGCCAGGCGCGCGACGGCATCGCGCAGCATCGCTTCCTGCGAGACGATGTCCAGGCCACCTTCGGTCGTCACCTCGTGCCGTCCCTCGGGCACCAGCATCGCCATCTCGGGCTTGAGCGCCACGGCGATCCCGAGCATCTCGGGCGTCGCGGCCATCTCGAGGTTGAGCTTGATCTGGGTGAGGTCGCGCAGCTTGCGCACATCCTCGTCATGGATGTGGCGACGATCCTCCCGCAGGTGGACGGTGATGCCGTCGGCGCCGCCCAGATGGGCTTCGACCGCCGCCCAGACCGGGTCCGGTTCGTAGGTGCGCCGCGCCTGCCGCACGCTGGCGACATGGTCGATGTTCACTCCCAGTTCGATCATTCGTTTGCCTCACCACAGGGCTTGCAGTCGAGTGCAGGTCAAGGAGCGCCGAGGAAAGCCCGCGCGCCTGCACCGCGAGGTGCTCCCGCGCGGCCATGCGCTCTTCTGCGGGGCCTGCGCGTCAGAGTCGTTGCAGATCGACGAGGATCTGCCGTGTATTGAGCGGCGCGCCATCGAGGTGGGACGCCAGCACCGCCCTCGTCAGGTATTTTGCCTGTTGTCGGCTGTCGGGGCTTTCGAACTGGCCGGAGTCCAGGGCGATCAGGGTCTGGCCCGACACCGCCGGACCGCCCTCGCCCGCCAGGGCCGGCCGAAAACCGCTGCCCGGGCTCCAGGAATACTCGTTTCCGGCCACGATCGGCCGCCCGTCGGCATCATGGGCCAGGTCCGGCGCATAGCCGGTCTCGCGCAGCAGGAGCCATTCGAAGCGGCGCAGGGTCTCGTCGATCGAAGCCCCGGCCGACAGCGCCGCCAGCGCGGCCTCGTAGCCGTCGAAGAGCGCGGGATGGGGGTCCTCGCGCGCGAGCAGGCGGATCAGGAGCTCGTTCATGTAGAACGCGCTCAGCAGCGCCTGGCCGGACGGCGAGGTCAGCCCGCCGCGCCACTCGGCGCTCGTCAGCGTGCGCAGTTCGTTGCGGCCGCTCCAGCCGACGAGCAGCGGCTGGAACTGCAGCAGCACCGCGCGCAGCGCCGAGCGCGGCCGCTTCGCACCCTTGGCGACGGCGCCGATGCGCCCGTGGGCGCGCGAGAACAGGTCGACGACCAGGCTGGTCTCGCGATAGGGCACCATGTGCAGGAGGAAGGCGGGCTCCTCCCCGACCCGCTGGCCGCCGCTTGCCGCTGCCACCACGCCCCTCACTCGTAGCCGTAGGCCCGCAGGCTCTGTTCGGTGTCGGCCCAGCCCGAACGCACCTTGACGAAGATCTCGAGGAACACCTTCGTCCCGACCAGGCGTTCGAGGTCGACCCGGGCCTCGCTGGCGATGCGCTTGATCCGTTCGCCGCCCTTGCCGAGCACGATGCCCTTCTGGCTGTCGCGATCGACCAGCACCACGGCGCTGACGCGGCGCAGGTTCGGCAGGACTTCGTACTGCTCGACGAGGACGGTGCTCTCGTACGGCAGCTCGTCGCCGAGGAGCCGGAACAGCTTCTCGCGGATCAGCTCGCCGGCCAGGAATCGTTCGCTGCGATCGGTCAGCTCGTCTTCGTCGTAGGCGCGCGGGGCCACCGGCAGGCGTCCTGCGCAAAGCCGGACCAGGAGGTCGACCTGGTAGCCCGTGCGTGCGCTGATCGGTACGTACTCCGCGAAATCGCGGACCTCGCGGGCGGTCTCGACGAGTCGCATCAGGCGCGCCCGGTCGCGGGCCGCGTCGGTCTTGTTGATCGCCAGCAGCACGGGCCGGTCGGTCGGCAGCAGCCTGGCCAGGCGGGCGTCGGCCGCGGTCCAGCCATGGCCATCGCAGACCTGGACGACGACGTCGGCGTCGGCGGCCACCTGGCGGGCGGTCCGGTTGAGGACGCGGTTCAGCGCGCCGCCGCTGCGGGTCTGGTAGCCGGGGCTGTCGAGGAAGAGCAGCTGGGCGTCGGGCAGCGTGAGCACCCCCATGATGCGATGGCGGGTGGTCTGGGGGCGGTCGGCGGTGATCGCGAGCTTCTGGCCGACGATCCGGT
>DAIMFM010000048.1:6708-10324 GCA_036724585.1 Burkholderiaceae bacterium
AGCGTGGATTTCCCCACATTGGGACGGCCGACGATGGCGACAAGGCCGCAGCGGTGCTCCGGCGCGGCGGTGGCGGGGACTGCGCCTTCGATGGGTCCGGGCGAAACGGTGTCAGGCACGGCGAGCCGTATCGGGCGCCGGGACCGCCGGCCTGGCGGCGCCGCGTGCGCGCCGGGCGCCGGATCGGGTGGTATCGGAACGAGCCCGGGCGGCTTCGAGCGCAAGCTTCGCGGCGACCTGTTCGGCGGCGCGCCGGCTGCCACCGCTGCCCAGGACCTGGATGTCGAGCTTGGGGATAGCGCATTCCACCTCGAACATCTGCTTGTGCGCGGCCCCGTGGGTGGCGACGACCGAGTACACCGGCAACGGCAGCTTGCAGCCCTGCAGGTGCTCCTGGAGCAGCGTCTTGGCGTCCTTGCCGAGCGTGCGGGGATCGACCGTGCGCAGGATGGGCCGGTACAGTGCGCCGATGACGCGTTCGGCGGCCTCGAAGCCCCCGTCGAGGTAGACCGCCCCGAAGACCGCCTCGAGCGTATCGGCAAGGATCGACGGGCGGCGGGCGCCACCGCTCTTGCGTTCACCCTCGCCCAGCAGCAGCTCGGTGCTCAGGCCCAGGCGCTGCGCGATCTCGTAGAGCGACTGCTGGCGTACCAGGTTCGCCCGCACCCGCGACAGGTCGCCCTCGTCGAGCTTGTCGTAGCTGCGGTAGAGCAGGTCGGCGACTACGCAGTTGAGGATGGAATCACCGAGGAACTCGAGCCGCTCGTTGTGGGGCTGGCCGTAGCTGCGGTGGGTGAGCGCCTGGCGCAACAGCGAAACGTCGGAGAACTCGTGGCCGAGCCGAGCCTGGAGTCCTTCGTGGGACACGGGGCAGGAATCAACGTTGGGCGCTGCTGCCTGCATAGTCGAACACCAGGCTGGCGGGACCCGCGAGCGGGATCCGCTTCTCGTAGGCGAAACTGACGACCGGTCCGTCCGGGCTGCGTTCGATCACCAGGTCGGAGCCCCGGATCGAGGAGATGTCGTCGATCGCGGCGTAGCGGTCGAAGGCCCGGCGGATGCCTTCGGGCGTCCCGCTCGCGTCCTGCGCGGACTTGTTGACGGCGCTGACGATGGCCCGGTATTCGATGAAGCCGGGGATGGCCGGCATCAGCACGATCACGACGATCGCGACCACGATGGCCACGATGATCAGGTTGATGAGTCCGAGGCCGCCCTGGCGGCGGCGGCTCGTTGGCATGCTGGCGGCTGATGTCATTGGAAGGTCCCGATCCGCTTGATGTCGCCGAAGTTCATCCAGATGAAGAACGCCTTGCCGACGATGTTCGCTTCCGGAACGAAACCCCAGTACCGGCTGTCGAGGCTGTTCTCGCGGTTGTCCCCCATCACGAAGTAGTGCCCCTCAGGGACGGTGCATCGCAGGCCGTCGCTATTGTAGGTGCATTTCTCCCGGTGCCGGGTAAAGGACTGTGGTGTGATTGACGACGTTTTATCCAGATTTGTCAATATCTTATGGCGGGTTTCTCCCAGCGATTCTAGGTACTGGGGGCTGAAACTGAGGGATTCGGCATCGAAGAACTCCCCCGCCGGGGCCAGCGGGACCTCCTCGCCGTTGATCTGCAGCCGGCGCCGGGCGTACACGACCTCGTCGCCGGGCAGCCCGATGACGCGCTTGATGTAGTCGATCGAGGGATCGAGCGGATAGCGGAACACCATCACGTCGCCGCGCTCGGGCAGGCTCACCGGCACGACCTTGGTGTGGACGATCGGCAGGCGGATCCCGTAGACGAACTTGTTCACCAGGATCAGGTCGCCGTTGAGCAGGGTCGGCATCATCGAGCCGGAGGGAATCTTGAACGGCTCGGCGACGAAGGAGCGCACCACGAAGACCACCAGGATCACCGGGAACAGCCCCGCGGTGTATTCCAGCCACCAGGGCTGGCGCATCATGTTCTCGCGGATGCGCTGGCGCTCGGCGCGCAAGCCCTCCTCGCCCGCCGTCGCCCCGAGCTGCGGCGCGGCCTGTTCGTCGAAGGCCTCGAGCGCCGCCTGCGTCGCGCGCTGTCGTGCGGGCCGGAAGCGCCAGCGATCGGCCAGCCAGGCGACGAAGGAGACGACGAGCAGCAGGAACAGGATCAGGGCGAAGTTCATCAACGGTCCTCGACTTGGAGCACGGCGAGGAACGCCTCCTGGGGGATCTCGACCGACCCCACCTGCTTCATCCGCTTCTTGCCGGCCTTCTGCTTCTCGAGCAGCTTCTTCTTGCGGCTGATGTCACCGCCGTAGCACTTCGCCAGGACGTTCTTGCGCAGCGCCTTGACGTTCTCGCGGGCGATGATGTTGCCCCCGATCGCCGCCTGGATCGCCACGTCGTACATCTGTCGTGGGATCAGTTCGCGCATCTTGCTCACGACCTCGCGTCCCCGGGACTGGGAGACCGAGCGATGCGCGATCAGCGAGAGCGCATCGACGCGCTCGCCATTGACCAGGATGTCGAGCTTGACGACATCCGAGGCGCGGTACTCCTTGAACTCGTAGTCCATCGATGCGTAGCCCCGCGAGACCGATTTCAGCCGGTCGAAGAAATCGAGGACGATCTCGTTCATGGGCAGTTCGTAGCTGAGCTGCACCTGGCGACCGTGGTAGGCCAGGTTGGTCTGTATCCCGCGCTTGTTGTTGCACAGGGTCATGACCGGGCCGACGTACTCCTGCGGCAGGAAGATCGTGACCACGACGATGGGCTCGCGGATCTCCTCGTAGGTGCCGGGCTCCGGCATCTTCGAGGGATTCTCGATCTTGAGGACCTGCCCGTCCTTCATGAGGACCTCGTAGACCACCGTCGGGGCGGTCGTGATGAGATCCATGTCGAACTCGCGTTCGAGCCGCTCCTGGACGATGTCCATGTGCAGCATGCCGAGGAAGCCGCAACGAAAACCGAAACCGAGCGCCTGCGAGACCTCGGGTTCGTAGCGCAGCGAGGCGTCGTTCAGCTGCAGCTTCTCGAGCGCATCGCGCATCGCGTCGAACTGGCTCGCCTCGACCGGGTAGAGCCCGGCGAAGACCGAGGGCTTGACCTCGCGAAATCCCGGCACCGGTTCCGGCGCCTTGCGGTTGGCCAGGGTCACGGTATCGCCCACCTTGGCCGCCGCGAGTTCCTTGATCCCGGCAATGACGAAGCCGACGTCGCCCGCCGCCAGTTCGTCGACCACGGTCGACTTCGGTGTGAACTGCCCGACCTGGTCGACCGGATAAGTGTTGCCGGTCGCCATCAGGAGGATCCTGTCCTTGGCGCGCAGCCGGCCATTGACGATGCGCACCAGCATGACGACGCCGACGTAGTTGTCGAACCACGAATCGATGATGAGGGCCTGCAGGGGCTCCTCGGGCGAGCCCGACGGCGGCGGCATCCGGGTGACGACCGCCTCGAGGATCTCGTCGATGCCCTCGCCCGTCTTGGCGCTCGCGCGGATCGCGTCGGTCGCGTCGATCCCGATCACGTCCTCGATCTCGGCGGCGGCTGCATCCGGATCGGCCTGCGGCAAATCCATCTTGTTGAGCACCGGCACCACCTGGACACCGAGGTCGATCGCGGTGTAGCAGTACGCGACGGTCTGGG
>DAIMFM010000048.1:10334-13014 GCA_036724585.1 Burkholderiaceae bacterium
CGGTCTGGGCCTCGACACCCTGCGATGCGTCGACGACGAGCAGGGCCCCTTCGCAGGCCGACAGCGAACGACTGACCTCGTAGGCGAAATCGACGTGGCCCGGGGTGTCGATGAGGTTGAGCCGGTAGGTGCGGCCGTCACGCGCCTCGTAGCGCAGCGATGCGGTCTGTGCCTTGATGGTGATGCCGCGCTCGCGTTCGAGCGACATGGAATCGAGCACCTGCTGTTCCATTTCGCGGTCGGAGAGCCCGCCGCAACGCTGGATGAGGCGGTCGGCCAGGGTCGACTTGCCGTGGTCGATGTGGGCGATGATCGAGAAGTTGCGAGTCAGTTCCATCGTGGCGCCTGGTACGGCCTGGCGTTCGACCGCGCGACCGCGCCGGGGCGCCCCGCCGTGCCATGCACTCCCCGCGGCGCCCCGCCGTGACCTGCGATCGAACGCGACTCCGTTCGAGAAAGCAAAAACGCGCCGGTCTCGACGCGTCTTCGCATTCTAGCGGATGCGGGCATCAGGGCGCCGTCGGCCGTATCGGAACGAACTGCGCGCTGTCTCCACGCCGGATCAGCAGGACATGGGTACGGTTGCGGTCGATCTGCGCGACCAGCTGCTCGAACTGGGCCGCGCTGCTGACCTCCTGGTTGTCCAGGCCGAGCACGATATCCCCCGGCCGGATGCCGACCGACTCGGCCGGCCCGCTCACACTCTGGACCAGCACCCCACCGTCGATGTGCAGCTTCGCGCGCTGCTCGGCGGTGAGGTCCGTCACGCCGAGGCCCAGGGGGTTGCTTGCCGGCCCGGCTTCCGGGGCCCGGCGGTCGGGCGCGCTCGCCTGCCGGTCGGACTCCATCTCGCCGACGGTGACGGTGAGGTCGTGGTACTTGCCGCGGCGCCAGACACGGATGTCGACCGTGGTACCCGGCTTGGTGCCACCGACGATGCGCGGCAGGTCGCTCGAGCGCTCGATCTTGCGGCCGTTGAACCCGACGATGATGTCGCCGACCTCGACCCCGGCCTTGTCCGCCGGTCCGCCCGGCTCGACGCTGCGTACCAGCGAGCCCTCGGCGTTGGGCAGGCCCAGCGGCTCGGCCACCTCCTTGGTGACCTCGGCGATACCCACGCCGATGCGGCCGCGCACCACACGGCCGCTCGTCTTGAGCTGCTCGGCGATGCTCATGGCCGCGTCGATCGGGATCGCGAAGGAGATTCCCATGAAGCCGCCCGTGCGACTGTAGATCTGCGAATTGATGCCGACGACCTTGCCCTCCATGTCGATCAGGGGCCCGCCGGAGTTGCCCGGGTTGACGGCCACGTCGGTCTGGATGAAGGGCAGGTACTCGCCGGTGTCACGGCCCTTGGCCGAGACGATGCCGGCGGTCACGGTGCTGTCGAGCCCGAAGGGCGAACCGATGGCCAGCACCCAGTCGCCGACGCGCAGCTTCTCGGGATCGCCGATCTGGACCTCCGGCAGGTCGTCATCGACATCGATGCGGATGAGGGCGACGTCGGTGCGGCGGTCCGAGCCGATGAGCTCGGCCTTGAACTCGCGCTTGTCGGTCAGCGTCACGTAGATCTCGTCGGCGCCGTCGACGACGTGGTGGTTGGTCAGGATCAACCCATCGGAAGAGACGATGAATCCGGAGCCGAGACCGCGCGGCACTTCGGTGCCCGGCTGGCCCCCCGGCGCGGGCGCCTGGCGCGGCGGGAAGAAGCGCCGGAAGAACTCGTAGAAGGGATCGTCTTCCGACATGCCGGGCGGCAGCGGGATCGCCGGCATGGCCTGCCGCTCCCGGATCAGCTCCGCGGTGCGGATGTTGACGACGCTCGGACCGATCTCGTCGACGAGATCGGCGAACTGGGGCAGGCCACGGGTTTCGGCCGCACCGGGCGAGACGAGCCCCAGGGACAAACCAAGGCACATCAGCAGGCTTGGGAGGAGATTCTTCATTGAGTCGGCCTCGAGGAAACGATCGATGGTGCCGCGCGCCCGTGCCGCGCGCCCGGATACATGAATTTGCAGCGCCCGGCCGGGGATTTCAAGCATGAACGGCCTTGGGGCCGGCGCGGCCGGACCAGACCAGCCAGCGCCGCAGGGCTCGCCACCGGGCTTCGTCGCAGTCACGACGCCCCATCCGCAGGTGCAGGCGCTGGCCGTCGAGCCCATGGGCCAGGAGCCAGATTTCATCGGCCCCCAGCTGCCATCGGCGGGGTGCAAGCACGAGGGGCGCAGCAGCGTCCATGCCCGCCCCTGCCGGATGCCAGTGCGCCCCGCCCGCCGCGTCGACCCGCAGGCAGCCCGATTGCCTGCGCGCGCCCGAGCGCCAACCGGTCCAGGCGCTCCCGGCCGCGACCGCGACGAGCGCGGCGAGCACAAGTTCGGACAGGGCCGGGTCGAGGAGGATGCACAGTGCGCCGGCAGCCAGTGCGAGGATCGCACCGAGGCGCGGCCAGCGCGCCCGCTGGCGACGCACGCCTTCGATCGAGAAGCCCAGGGTCGAATGCATCGGCGCGCGCCCGGCGGCAGCGGCGGGCCGGACGCCCGCAGGCGCGGTCGACGAAGGGCCGGATGCCTCGGCCACGGGCCTCAGATGCGCCGGAAGATCAGCGTGCCGTTGGTGCCGCCGAAGCCGAAGGAGTTCTTCATGGCCGCCCGGATCGGCATCTCGCGCGCGGTATTGGCGC
>DAIMFM010000048.1:13024-14482 GCA_036724585.1 Burkholderiaceae bacterium
TGGCGCAGTAGTCGAGATCGCACTCCGGATCCTGCGAGAAGATGTTGATCGTGGGTGGCGACACCTGGTCGCGTATCGCGAGCGCGGTGAATACCGATTCGATACCGCCGGCACCGCCGAGCAGGTGTCCGGTCATCGACTTGGTCGAGTTCACGACGATGTCGTATGCCCGATCACCGAGCGCCAGCTTGATGGCGTCGGTTTCGTTCTTGTCGCCCAGCGGCGTGGAGGTGCCATGGGCGTTGAGGTAGTCGACCTCGTCGGGGTCGATGCCCGCATTGCGCAGTGCCGCGACCATGCAGCGCCGCGGCCCATCGGTGCTGGGGGCGGTGATGTGGTGCGCATCGGCGCTCATGCCGAAGCCGGCGAGCTCGGCATAGATCTTCGCGCCACGTCGCTTCGCGTGCTCGTATTCCTCGAGCACCATGACGCCGGCGCCCTCGCCCAGCACGAACCCGTCACGGTCGATGTCCCAGGGGCGGCTCGCGGTCTGCGGGTCATCGTTGCGGGTGGAGAGCGCGCGCGCCGCGCAGAACCCGCCGAGCCCGAGGGGAGACACGGTCGACTCCGCCCCGCCGGCGACCATCACGTCGGCATCGCCGTACTCGATGAGCCGGCCCGCTTCGCCGATGCTGTGCAGGCCCGTCGTGCAGGCCGTGACGATCGCGAGGTTCGGGCCCTTGAGCCCGTACATGATCGAGAGCTGGCCGGAGATCATGTTGATGATCGAGCCCGGCACGAAGAACGGCGAGATGCGCCGCACGCCGCGGTTCTGGAACTCGGCATGGGTCTCCTCGATCAGCGGCAGCCCACCGATGCCCGAACCGACGATCGCCCCGATGCGCTCGGCATTGGATTCGTCGACCTCGATGCCGCTGTCGGCGATCGCCTGCGCGGACGCGGCGAGCCCGAAGTGGATGAAGCTGTCGAAGCCGCGCGCGGTCTTGGCCGGGAGATAGGTCGTGATGTCGAAATCACGGACCTCGCCGGCAAAGCGGGTGGGAAAGCTGGAAGCATCGAAGCGCGTGACCGGCCCGATGCCGGACCGCCCGGCAAGGATGTTGGCCCAGGCCTGCGGGATGTCGTTGCCAACGGGGCTGACGATCCCGAGTCCGGTGACGACGACTCGTCGGCGTGTCATCTGGAACGCGTACCCGACGCTCAGGCCTTCGAGTGGGACTTGACGTAGTCGATGGCCTGCTGGACCGTCGTGATCTTCTCGGCTTCCTCGTCCGGGATCTCGGTCTCGAACTCGTCCTCGAGTGCCATCACGAGTTCGACGGTGTCGAGCGAGTCCGCGCCCAGGTCATCGACGAAGACGGATTCGTTCTTGACCTCCGCTTCGTTCACGCCGAGCTGCTCAGCGACGAGTTTCTTGACTCGTTGCTCGATGTTTTCCATTTTCATTGGCTCCAGGATTAGGCGCCCTACCCTTGGGTTTCGCGGACGCGGGCGGAT
>DAIMFM010000048.1:14492-14791 GCA_036724585.1 Burkholderiaceae bacterium
GGCCGGAAACGGGTTGGATGAAATCGCGATTCGTATTGCGGGAATCCCGACTTCCAATGCGGGACAAACCCCTGTTCAGTTCATCAGCATCCCGCCGTTGACATCCAGCGTGGTGCCGGTGATGTAGGCGCCGCCGGGGCCGGCCAGGAAGGCCACCGCGCGGGCGATGTCCTCGGGCTGGCCCAGCCGGCCGAGGGGGATGCGGGACACGAGCGCGCCCGCCTGCTCGTCGCCCAGCGCCCGCGTCATGTCGGTGTCGATGAAGCCGGGCGCGACGCAGTTGACGGTGATGTTGCGAC
>DAIMFM010000049.1:0-7856 GCA_036724585.1 Burkholderiaceae bacterium
CGCTGCCCGGTGGCGCGCGAGTCCTGCGCCAGCGCCGAGCCGGCGCTTCGCGAACTCGGCCAGGACCATGCCGTGGCCTGTCACTTTCCCGTCGTGGCCGACTCCTGATGGCCCCGATCCCTTTCCCACAACGACCAAGGAGACACTGGATGAATCCCCGATCTTCGGCACGCCAAATTACCGTGGCCGCCATGACGCTGGCCGTCTCGATCCTCGCGCTCGCACCGCTTGCCACTGCCGCCACGCCCAAGCGCGGTGGCACCCTGACGGTCGGGACCGAGGCCGAGTTCAACGGCTTCAATCACCGCAAGGCGCGGATCTTCAACCAGAACACGTCCACGCCGGCCGCCGCCGTGATGGAGACGCTGTTCGCCTACGAGGGATCGAACATCGTGCCCCGGCTGGGCCTCGACTTCACCGAGGCGCCCGACCGCCTGAGCGCCGTGGTGAACCTGCGCCAGGGGGTGAAGTTCCACGACGGCACGCCCTTCAATGCCGACGCGGTGGTCCATCACTACAACTGGGTACTCGCGCCCGACTCGGGCATCAACCGTGCGATGATGTCCCCGATCAAGGCGGTCGAAAAGGTCGACGAGTACAGCGTGCGCTTCGTCCTCGAACGACCCTGGACGGCACTGCACTCGGTGCTTGCGCTCGAGCACCTGCTCAACTTCATCGGCTCGCCGACGGCCTTGCAGAACGACCCCGAGGGCTTCCATCGCAAGCCGGTGGGCACGGGGCCGTTCGTGTTCAAGGAGTGGAGGGCCGGTGACAGCGTGACCCTGGACCGCAACCCCGAGTACTGGGACAGTTCGCTGCCCTACCTGGATCACGTGATCTACAGGATCCTGCCCGACGGCAACACCCGCTACCAGAGCATCAAGTCCGGCGAGGTAGACATCGGCCGGATGGACGTCGCCACCCACGTCGTCGATGCGAAGAAGCAGTCCGACCTGGTGGTGCACGAGTACGAGGGATCCGGCGGCTTCATGTGGAACTACAACCACAGCAAGCCACCGTTCGATGATCCGCGGGTGCGTGCAGCGGTTACTCATGCGTTCAACGCACCTGCCATGGTCGATACCTACTTCATGGGCACCACGACGGTCTCGACCGACCTGCTCGGCGCCCGCTCGGCCTGGCACTGCCCGAACCTGGACTGGCGCGGTTACGACCTCGAGAAGGCGAAGAGCCTGGTCAAGGAGATCGGCAAGCCGATCGAGTTCCAGCTGACGACGACGAACACGCCGGCGGGCCGACGCCAGGGCGCGATGATCCAGCAGTTCATGGAGCAGGCCGGCATCAAGGCCGAGATCCGGCTGGTGGAGCAAAGCCAGAACGTGCGCGTTGGTCTGAGCGGCGACTACCAGATGGATGTCTGGCGCTTCAGCGATATCGGTGGCGATCCCGACCTCGTGCTTTCCTACTACTTCAGCAACAAGTCCGGCAAGGCGGTGATGCGCCATGACGCCACGAGGATCGACGCCCTGCTCGACCAGGCCCGCGTCGAGACCGACCAGGCCAGGCGTCACGACCTGTACTGCGATGTCGCCCAGGCGTTTTCGGACGAGGCGATCGCGCTGATCCCGATCCGAACCACCTACTTCTCGATCGCGCAGCCCTATGTCAAGGATGTCCCGCAGTTGCAGAACAGCCTGATTCGGCCACGCGCGATCTGGCTCGACAAGTAAGGAAGGAGCCCCATGCCACGTGTCCCGTATTTCGACCTCGACCAGGCGTCTCCGGCATACCGGGAGATGCTCGGGTCGCGACGACCGCTCAACCTGTACCGGATGCTGCCGCATGCGGGCCCTGCCGCCGAGGGCTTCCTCGCCCTTGGCGGGGCGCTGTTGCGCAAGGGCGCCCTCGATCCGAAACTGCGCGAGCTGGCGATCATCCGGGTGGGGCTGCTGAGCGGCGCCTCCTACGAGGTCCACCAGCATCGTCGCCTGGCGCGCTCGATCGGCCTGTCCCAGGAGAAGATCGATGCGATCGTCGCCGGCGTCGGTGCGCCGCCTTTCGACGAGCTCGACAACCTCGTGCTCGAGTTCACCGACGAACTTTTCTACCGGGTGAAGGCGCCCGATGCGATGTTCGAGCGCCTGTGCACCCAACTCGACTACCGGCAGGTGGCCGAGCTGGTGCTGACGGTCGGCTTCTACATGATGGTGAGTCGCTTCCTCGAGAACTTCGAAGTCGAGATCGAGCCGGCATCCCCCGAACAACAATCCCCTACCTGAGCAAGGATCTGCAAGATGCATCTGGCCCCCACCCAGCCCGTTCCCGAACAGCAGGTACACCCCGAGTCGCTCGGCCTCGTCGCCGGACGGGGCCGGCTCCAGGGACGCCGCATCCTCGTGGTCGGCGCCGGCCAGCGGCCGATTCCCGAGGAGAACCCGCCGGTCGGCAACGGGCGCGCGATGTCGATACTGTTCGCCCGTGAAGGTGCGACGCTTGCCTGCGTCGACATCTCGTCCGAAGCGCTCGACGCGACGTGCCAGGCCGTTGCCGCCGAGGGCGGAACGGCGTTCGGCGAGCTGGCCGACGTGCGCGAGGCCGATACCCTCGAGCCCTTGGTCGAGCGCTGCATCGAGCGCCTCGGCGGGCTCGACGGACTCGTACTGAACGTCGGCAGCTCGAAGGCACTGCCGCTGGCCCGCCAGAGCGTCGCCGACTGGGACGAGGAATATGCGGTCAACATCCGCAGCCACATGCTGATCGCGCGCGCCGCCCTGCCGAAGATGGCGCCGGGCAGCTCGATCGTGCTGGTGTCCTCGCTCGCCGCCCAGCGCGCGGCCGGGCGCAACCCGGCCTACGAATCCTCCAAGGCGGCGCAGGTGGCGCTCGCCCGCTCGATCGCCGCCGCCGGCGAACCCATGGGCATCCGCTGCAACTCGCTGCTGCCCGGCCTGATGGACACGCCAATGGGGCGCGACGCATCGCGCCGACGGCCGGGCCGCGCCGCCCTGGTGCCCTTCGGGCGGCAGGGCACCGGCTGGGAGGTTGCCTATGCCGCCCTGTTCCTCGTGTCGCACGAATCGAGCTACGTCAATGGCCATGCGCTGCTGGTCGACGGCGGGCTCGGGGTGGGGATCGCGCGAAGCTAGCCGGCTTCCCCGGGTGAGCGCATCCAGCGCCGGCGCAGCACCCGCCACGGGCGGCCGTCGATCGCCGCCAGTCCCACCCCGATCAGCGCCATGCCGGCGAGATGGCGTGCCTGCAGCGTCTCCTCGAGGAAGGCGATGCCGAGCAGGATGGCGCTGACCGGGATCAGGAAAGTGACGAGGATGACGTTGGTGGCGCCCACCGTGGCGAGGATGCGAAAGAACAGGATGTAGGCGAAGGCGGTCGAGAGCAACGCCAGGCCCAGCAGGGCGCCGATGGCCTCGAGGCTCGGCGCCGGCAGCGTCCACGGGCGGTCGACGAGCAGCATCATCGGCACGAGCAGGATGCTGGATGCCGTTACCTGCCCGGTCGCGGTCGCCATGGGCGCGATGCCCATGGCATGGAAGCGGCGGCCGAAGATCCCGGCAAGGCCGTAGGAGAACGCGGCGGCGAGGCAGGCGAGCTGCGCCACGACGTGGGTGCCCAGTGCCTGGGCGCTGTCCATGCCGATCATGACGGCAACGCCGCCGAAGCCCACGATGACGCCCGTGAGCCGTCCCCCGCTCATCTTCTCGTCATCGGTCAGCAGGTGCGCCAGGAATACGGTGAAGAGCGGGGCCGAGGCATTGAGGATCGACGCCACGCCGGAGGCGATGTGCTGCTGCCCCCAGACGATGAGCGAGAAGGGGATGGCGTTGTTGAGCAGGCCCATGCCGAAGAATGCCGCCCAGGCGCGCCGGTCCGTCGGCATCGTCCTGCCCGTGAGTCGCAGCAGGACGAACAGGACGAGCGCGGCGATCGCGACGCGGGACACCACGACGGTGAACACCGGGATCTCGGCGACCGCCACCGCGTTGAAGAAGAAAGCGCCGCCCCAGATGACCGACAGGGTGAGCAGGATCGCCCACTCGAGCGGGTTCATCGGACGGCTGCGACTGGAGGGCAGGGCCGGTCCCGGCATCCAGCGATCTCGCGAAAGACCGAAAGCGACCCCTGCGGGACGCGATGTCAGACGTTGAACAGGAAGTTCAGCACGTCGCCGTCCTTGACCACGTAGTCCTTGCCCTCGGCGCGCATCTTGCCGGCTTCCTTGGCGCCCTGCTCGCCGTTGTGGGCGACGAAGTCCTCGTAGGCAATCGTCTGGGCGCGGATGAAGCCGCGTTCGAAGTCGGTGTGGATCACGCCGGCGGCCTGCGGCGCCGTGTCGCCCTTGCGGATGGTCCAGGCGCGCACCTCCTTCACGCCGGCGGTGAAGTAGGTCTGCAGCCCGAGCAGTTCGTAGGCGGCGCGGATCACGCGGTCGAGCCCGGGCTCGCTCATCCCCATGTCCTCGAGGAACACCTGCCGGTCTTCCTCGTCGAGGTCGGCGATCTCGGCCTCGATCGCGGCGCATACGGGAATGACGATCGAGCCCTCGGTTTCGGCGAGCGCCGTCACGGCGTCGAGGTGGGGGTTGTCGGCAAAGCCGTCGTCGCGCACGTTGGCGATGTACATCGTGGGCTTGGCGGTGATCAGGCAGAATGGGCGGACCACCGCCCATTCCTCCGGGGCGAGGTCGAGCGAGCGCACCGGCTTCGCCTGGTCGAGGACGGCGATGCACTTGTCGAGCACGTCGACGATGCGCTTCGCCTCCTTGTCGCCGGCGCGGGCCGGCTTCACGTAGCGCGCATGGGCCTTCTCGACCGTCGCCATGTCGGCCAGCGCGAGTTCGGTATTGATGACCTCGATGTCGGAGACCGGGTCCACCCGGCCACTGACGTGCACCACGTTGCCGTCGTCGAAGCAGCGCACCACATGGGCGATGGCGTCGGTCTCGCGGATATGGGCGAGAAACTGGTTGCCGAGGCCTTCGCCCTTCGAGGCGCCCGCCACGAGCCCCGCGATATCGACGAACTCGACCGTCGCCGGCAGCACACGTTGCGGCTTGACGATCGCGGCCAGGCGCTCGAGGCGGGGATCGGGGACCTCGACGATGCCGACGTTGGGCTCGATCGTGCAGAACGGATAGTTCTCCGCCGAGATGCCCGCCTTGGTGAGCGCATTGAACAGGGTGGACTTGCCGACATTGGGCAGCCCGACGATGCCGCATTTCAGGGCCATGGGAATTCCGAAGCAGGCGCCATTGCGGCGCGGATGGCCCGCTATTCTACCCGCCGCGTCCCTTGCCTTCGGGCGAACCGAGGACGTCGAGCCCATGCCGGGCGAGCATCGCTTCCTCGTCGGTGGGGATGATCCAGGCCTCGGCCACCGAATCGGCGGTGGTGATGCGCCGGATGGCGTCGCCGTCGTGATCGCGGCCGCCGGCTTCGTTGGCGGTCTCGTCGAGTTCGAAACCCAGCCATCGCAGGCCGCGCAGGACCTCGGCGCGCACGCGCGCCGAATGTTCGCCGATTCCCGCGGTGAAGACCAGTCCGTCGATGCCGCCGGCGCTCGCCGCGAGCGCCCCGGTCTCGTGGCGGATGCGCGCGGTGAAATGTTCGATGGCGAAGGCGGCGGCGGGGTCCGTGCTGGCCTCGAGCGTGCGCATGTCGGCCCCGACGCCGGACATGCCGGCGAGGCCGCTGCGGTTGTAGAGCAGGTCGCTGATCGCGTCGGCGTCGAGGCCCTTCGACTGCATGAGCCACAGCAGCACGCCGGGATCGATCTGGCCGCACCGGGTTCCCATCGGCAGGCCGTCGAGCGCCGAGAAACCCATGGTCGAGGCGACCGCCCGGCCGGCCACGATGGCGCACATCGACGCGCCGTTGCCCAGGTGCGCGATCACCACCCGGCCGCCGGCCAGGCGGGGCGACACCTCGGGCAGGCATTCCGCGATGTGCTCGTAGGACAGTCCATGGAAGCCGTAGCGCCGCACGCCCTCGTCGTAGAAGGCGGGAGGCAACGCATAGACGTCGTTCACCCGTGGCTGGCCGCGATGGAAGGCCGTGTCGAAGCAGGCGACCTGCAGTGCATCGGGAAACGCGCGACAGGCGGCCTCGATGCCCGCGATGTTGTGCGGCTGGTGCAGGGGCGCGAGCGGTGAGAAGCCGCGCAGGACGTCGAGTACCGCGGGCCCCACGGCAAGCGGCCGGTGCAGCTCGGGGCCGCCGTGCACCACCCGGTGCGAGACGACGGAGAACGCCAGTCCGGGGGCTGCTTCGCCGAGGAAGTCGAGGAGGTCGTCGAGGGCTTCGGCCGCATGCGAGCGCCTCCCGAGCCGCCGGCCCAGCCGCTGCCCGTCCGCGCCGCTGGCCTGCAGCTCGGCCTCGTCGCTGCCCAGTCGGTCGATCTTGATCCGCCAGAGCTGTCGCGGATCGCCCGCCGTGCCGCCGGGCCCTCCCGCGCGATAGACGCCGATCTTGAGGGTTGCCGAGCCGGCGTTAATCGTCAGGACGTGGCGCTCGCTCATGGGCGCTCCACGGCATCGCGCGCGGGCGCCATCAGGCTGGTGCCGGTGCGCTGCCAGTGCGCGACGAGCTTCGCCAGGGCGCAGGACACCAGCCGGCCGTAGGCGTTGTCGGCCCGGCTGGTGAGGACGACCGGCACGGCGGCACCGATCGCGAGTCCCGCCGATTCGGCCTGGGCCACGAAGCTGAGCTCCTTGGCCATCAGGTTGCCCGCTTCCATGTTCGGCGCCACCAGTATGTCGGCGCGGCCCGCGACCAGCGAACTGATGCCCTTGGTGCGCGCGGCTTCGAGGTCGACCGCGTTGTCCATCGCGAGCGGGCCGTCGACCAGCCCGCCGGTGATCTGGCCGCGCTCGGCCATCTTGGAGAGGACCGCCGCATCGATCGACGAGGGGATCGCCGGGTTGACCGTCTCGATCGCCGAGAGGATGCCGACGCGCGGTTGTTCGATGCCGCAGGCGTGGGCCAGGCCGATCGCATTGCGGACGATGTCGGCCTTGGCGCCGAGGTCGGGGTTGATGTTGATCGCGGCGTCTGTGATGAACAGGGGTCGGTCGCGCCCCGGCACGTCGAGGACGAAGACATGGCTGAGCCGGCGGCCGGTGCGCAGGCCGCCATCGCGGGCGAGCACCGCGTGCAGCAGTTCGTCGGTATGGAGATGGCCCTTCATCAGCGCGCCGCCGCGCCCGGCCGCCGCCAGTGCGACGGCCTTGGCCGCCGCATCGTGGGCCTCGCCGGCCTCGACGAGCTCGAAGGCGCCGATGTCGGCGCCGAGCCCGGCCGCCGCCGCCTCGATCCGGTCGCGCCGGCCCACCAGCACCGGCTCGACCAGGCCTTCGCGCGCCGCATCCAGCGCCCCCTCGAGGGAGACCGCATCCTCCGGGCAGATCACCGCGATCCGGGTCGGGGGTGCGCCGGCGCAGGCGGCGACGACGCGCTCGAAATGCGGATGATGATCGACGATCAGCTCGCCCAGCGGTTCATCCTCGAACTCGATGCGGTGCGGCGGCGCGAATACCTCCAGCTGGCCGCTGGCGACACGCCCGCCGGCATCATCGGTGAGCTCGACCGCCATGATGACCAGGTCGGGCTCGCGCTTGTCGATCACCTCGACCCTGGTGCGGACCACGGTGCCGGCGAACACCCGCTGGTGGTAGGTGAGCGACTGCGCCCGCAATATCGAGCCGGGCCCCGGCAGGCGCGAGCCGACGAGTTCCGACACCAGGGCGCCGATCCGCCTCGGCCTTCAGTAGAGCAGCCCGTGGGCGCCGAGCACCGCCGCGCCGACGGTGATTGCGCTCAAGATCAAGAGCACAAAATGCGCCCGCTGCACCGCCAGCAGCGTGCGGTCGGGATCGCGCGCGG
>DAIMFM010000049.1:7866-14045 GCA_036724585.1 Burkholderiaceae bacterium
GGCCGAGGCGCTGGCACCGGTGAGCGGGTCGCCGTCGGCGTCGATCCGCGCCTCCCGGTCCGGTATGTGCAGGGGATTGATGTTGCGCGACGCCTGGGCGAACAGGTAGAGCGAATGCTCGGTGCAGACCCGGCGGGAGACGGCGTTCTCGCCCCGCGCGAGCTCGTCGAACAGGCGGTTGCTGCGTCGACCGGGTGGCATGGGCTGGGGTTGCGGCACTGGACTTTCTCGCGTGGTGGCTGGGCCGGGAGCTAGTGTAACTTCACCCTGTGTCGTCCTCACCCAGCTCCCGGAAAGACCGATGTCCGTTTCGCTCGAAGGCAAGCTCGTGGTCGCGATCTCCTCGCGCGCCGTTTTCGATTTCGAGGAAGAGAACACCGTCTTCGAGACCGGGGACGACGCCGCCTACATGGCCTTGCAGCGCGACCGGCTCGATCGGGTCGCGCCGCCCGGCGTGGCCTTCGCCCTGGTCCGCACGCTCCTCGCCTTCGACGAGCCCGGCGAGGAGCCCCGGATCGAGGTGGTGATCGTCTCGCGCAACGACCCGGTCAGCGGCCTGCGGGTATTCCGCTCCGCGCAACGCGAGGGCCTGCGGATCGAACGCGGGGTGTTCACTCGCGGGCGCACGCCCATGCCCTACCTGCGGCCCTTGCATGCCAACCTGTTCCTGTCGGCCAACGAGGCCGATGTCCGGGCGGCGCTCGACGCGGGCTTCCCGGCGGCGCGGGTGTATCCGCAGTCCGTGACCGCCTCGAAGTCCCATCCCGACGAGGTCCGGATCGCCTTCGACGGCGATGCGGTCCTGTTCTCCGATGAATCCGAGAGGGTGTTCCAGCAGCAGGGGCTGGCCGCCTTCCAGAAGCACGAGGCCGACAACGTGGCCAGCCCGCTGATGCCGGGTCCGTTCAAGCCCCTGCTCGAGGCGCTGCACCTGTTGCGCAGCCAGGCGCAGAGCGGTCCTATGCGCATCCGCACCGCCCTGGTGACCGCGCGCAGCGCCCCGGCTCACGAACGGGCCATCCGTACCCTGATGGACTGGGGTATCGAGGTCGACGAGGCGATGTTCCTCGGCGGTCTCGGCAAGGGACCCTTCCTGCGCGAATTCGAGCCGGATTTCTTCTTCGACGACCAGACCGGCCACTGCGAGCAGGCGGCGGCGGTGGGCCCGACCGGCCACGTGGCGGCGGGCATCGCCAATCTTCCGCCCGGCTGACAGCCGGGCCGGTCAGGGCTCGGGCTTGTCCCTGCCTTTGCCCGGGCGGGTATGCAGGCGCATCATCGCGCCCTCGAAGTCGCCGCCGACCAGGTCGCGCACGGCCGGCAGGGCGCGCTCGATGGCCTCGGCGATCCGCTCCTCCTGTTCGCGCGAAGGCGGGTGCAGCACGTAGTCCACCACCTGCTGTGCCAGGCCGAGTTCGCGGGGATGGTCGATGCCGATGCGCAGTCGCCAGAAATCCGGGGAGCCGAAGCTCGCCTGGATGTCCTTCAGGCCCTTCTGGCCCGCATTGCCACCGCCGCGCTTGATCCTCGCGGTCCCGGAGGGCAGGTCGAGATCGTCATGGACGACGAGGATCTCCTCGACGGGAATCCGGTAGAAGTTCGCGAGCGCCGCCACGGCGCGCCCGGAAAGGTTCATGTAGGTGGTCGGCTTCAGCAGCCAGGCGGCGCGCCCGTCGATCATGGCGCGGGCGACCTCGCCGAAGAATTTCGATTCCTTCGAGAAGCTCGTCCCAGCCTGCGCGGCGACCCGGTCGACCACCCAGAAGCCCGCGTTGTGGCGCGTGCGTTCGTACTCGCGGCCCACGTTGCCAAGACCGACGACCAGGCGGATCGAACTCATTGCGGGAAATGCTCCGGTTGGAAGTCGAGACGCCCGCGCGGCGGCATGCCGGGCGGGCGTCGTCGGATCGGCGGGGCGGGCGTCGCCCGCCCGCCTTGCGGTTCGTCAGCTCGCCGGGGCTTCGCCTTCGTCGCCTTCTTCGGCAGCTTCGTCGTCATCCTCCGTGGCGGCACCGCCCTTGACGCTCGCGACCACGACGGTCTGGTCGTCGCCATGGCCCACGACGGTCACGCCCGGGGGCAGGGGGATGTCGCTCATGTGGACCGCCCGCTCGACCCCGAGGTTGGCGAGGTCGACTTCGATGAACCCGGGCAGGTCCTTCGGCAGGCAGACGACTTCGATCTCGGTCACGATATGGCTGACGATCGCGTTCTGGAGCTTGACCGCCGGCGAGGACTCCTGGTTCAGGAAGCGCAGCGGAACCTTGACGTTGATCTTCTCGGCGGCGACGACGCGCTGGAAGTCGACGTGCAGCACCAGCTGGCGATACGGGTGCCACTGCGTGTCGCGCAGCAGGACCTGCTCGGACTTGCCGTCGACCTCGAGGTCGAGGATGCTCGAGTGGAAGGTATCGACCCGCAGCGCATGGAAGAGCGCGTTGTGGTCGAGTTCGATGGCGACCGGCTCGGCGGTGCCCCCATAGACGATGCCCGGCGTACGGCCGGTGCGCCGCAGGCGGCGGCTCGCACCCGTTCCATGCAGCTTTCTCGTCGTTGCTACGACTTTCATGTTCCAACTCCTGAGTTGCCGAGGGCCGCGACCAGCCGCCGGCGTGAAAGAACCCGTCCCGGGACGGGTGTGGCAACGGTAGCCCGCGTCGCCGCGGACCACCGGTGATTCGTTCGAGTTCGCATTCGAGCGCAGGAGAAGGCGAGGCGCCGCAACGCGCTCATGCGCTCGAATGCGGGCTCGTCAGTCGACGAAGAGCGAGGAGACCGAGTCGGCCCGGTTGATCCTCGCGATCGTCTCGGCGAGCAGCTGCGCCGAGCTCAGCACCCGAATGCGGTCGCTCTCGCGAGCCTCGCGCGACAGCGGAATCGTGTCGGTGACGACCAGCTCGTCGAGCTCGGACTCGGCGATGCGCGCGACCGCGCAGCCGGAGAGCACCGGATGGGTGCAGTAGGCGAGCACCCGGCGCGCACCGTGCTCCTTGAGGGCAGAGGCCGCCTTCACCAGCGTGTTGGCGGTGTCGACCATGTCGTCCATGATCACGCAGGTCCGGCCGTCGACGTCGCCGATGATGTTCATGACCTCGGCGACGTTCGCCTTCGGGCGCCGCTTGTCGATGATCGCCAGGTCGGAGTCGAGACGCTTGGCCAGCGCCCGGGCCCGCACCACGCCGCCGACGTCGGGCGACACCACGATGACGTCCTGGAGCTGCAGCTTGTGGATGTCGGCCAGCAGCAGCGGGGTCGCGTAGACGTTGTCGACGGGTATGTCGAAGAAGCCCTGGATCTGGTCGGCGTGCAGGTCCATCGTGAGCACCCGGTCGACGCCGGCGATCTGCAGCATGTTGGCGATGACCTTGGCGCTTATCGCCACCCGCATCGAGCGCACCCGCCGGTCCTGGCGCGCGTAGCCGAAGTAGGGCAGCGCCGCCGTGATGCGTCCGGCCGACGCGCGCTTGAGCGCATCGACCATGATCATCACTTCCATCAGGTTGTCGTTGGTGGGCGCGCAGGTCGACTGCAGCACGTAGACGTCGCGGCCGCGGACGTTCTCGAGGATCTCGACCATGACCTCGCCGTCGGAGAAGCGCCCGACGGTGGCTCGGCCAAGGGTGGTGTTGAGATGACGGGCGACGTCGGCTGCGAGATGCGGGATCGCATTGCCGGTATAGATCATCGGCCCGTCGCCGGTCAGCACCTCGGGCGTGCGGCGAGCGCTTGACAGCTGCATCGAAGGATTCCTGGACCAGGAAAGTGGCTGGGGAGGAAGGATTCGAACCCTCGCATGCCGGAATCAAAATCCGGTGCCTTAACCAACTTGGCTACTCCCCAGTTGTGCTCAGCAACCTCTGGCAGGCGGTCAGGAGGCACCGGCTGCCGGAAAAGCCCAATCGCGAAGCGGATGCCGATCCAGGGAACGAACCAGGACGACTTCGCCCACGCCCGGCGGCGATATCCGTGACCGGATCCGCCGGGCCTGCTCGGCATCGATGACGGGCATGAAGACACTGGCGCCGGAGCCGCTCATCCGGGCCATGCCGGCGCGCTCCGGGTCGATCTCCGATGCCGCCTGCCGCAAGGCCTCGAGCGCCGCTGCAACCGCGGGATATTGCCCGCAAACCACGGCCTCCAGGTCGTTCCGCCCGCGAAAGACTTCGAGCCCTCGCGAAAGACCGAAGATTTTGATCGGTTTCGAATTTCGTGTCAACGTGGAGGCCCCGAAAACCACGGCCGTCGGCACTTCGACGGGCGGCACCAGCACCAGGTAGTGGCGGGCCGGCACGCCCCGGGTGTCGATGGGCTCGAGGCGATCGCCGATGCCGGTTGCATAGGCCGGCCGGCCCTGGACGAAGACCGGCACGTCGGCGCCCAGGCGCAGGCCGAGCTCGGCGAGGCGCTGCGCCGGCCAGCCGATGCCCCAGAGCCGGTTGAGCGCGAGCAGGGTCGTGGCCGCATCGGAGCTGCCCCCACCGAGGCCCGCGCCCATCGGGATGCGCTTTCGCAGGGTGATGTCCACGCCGGGGCATGTGCCGCTCGCCTCGGCCAGCAGGCGCGCGGCGCGCAGGCAGAGCTCGCGCTCCGGATCGACGCCGGGCAGGGGCACCGGCATCTCGATGCGGCCGTCCTCACGGCGGCGGAAATCGAGCCGGTCCGCGAGGTCGACGAGCTCGAACACCGTCTCGAGCTCGTGGTAGCCGTCATCGCGCCGGCCGGTGACATGAAGATAGAGGTTGAGCTTGGCCGGGGCGGGGCAGCCGTGCAGGGACACTGGGGGGATCATGGCGAGTCCACCACGATCCGTACCTGCAGTTCGCGCGCGCCGACCCGCGGCGTGGCCGGCCAGCTGGCCTCGAGGATACGTGGCCGGCCGTCGTCGAAGCGCCTGGTCACGCGGAGCCGCCACTCCGAATCGGCGACCTCCGGATCCCCGGCACGGCTCTCGAGCCATGCCGGCAGCTCATGGATCGGCAGTCGCCAGCCGAGCGCCTGCTCGAGCAATCGCTCCGAGGTGTCGGCTTCGAATACCTCGCCCTCGGAAGTGGTGAGGCGCGCATGGCCGGGTCGCTCCTCGAGCCGCGCCACGGTCTGGCCGAATGGCGAGAACACCGTGAGCGAGCGGCGCGCGCCCTGGGCGTGCAGCTCGAAGCGGCCCTGGACCTGCTCCTGCCGGCGTTCGACCCCGGGCTCGGTGAGCACCAGGGAGAAGCGGCCCAGCCACACGCCCGCCTCGTCGTCGCCGACGTCTTGCGGCGCGCTCGCGCAGGCCGCAAGGAGGGCCGCGATGCCGGCGAGCACCAGGCGGCGCGCCGCGAGCCCGGGCCGGGCGCGGCTCACAGCCGCACTTGCAGCCGGGCGAGGGTCTTGCGCAGGGTCTCGTTGTCGGGATCCCTGCCGCGCGCTTCCTGCCACAGCTTGCGGGCCTCGTCCTGGCGGCCCTGGGCCCACAGGACCTCGCCGAGGTGGGCGGCGATCTCGGCTTCCGGCGCGCGTTCGTAGGCGCGACGCAGGTACTGCTCGGCCTCCTCGAGGCGGCCCATCCGGAACAGCACCCAGCCCATGCTGTCCTCGATGTGGGCATCGCCGGGGGCGAGCTCGAGGGCCTTCTGGATCAGGTCGTGGGCTTCCTCGAGTCGCTCGCCGCGGTCCGCCAGCGTATAGCCGAGCGCATTGTACGAATGCGCGTGGTCGGGCTCGATGGCGATGATCCGGCGCAGGTTCTCCTCGAGGACATCGATGCGATCGAGCCGCTCGGCGACCATCGCCTGGTCGTACAGGAGGTCGGGATTGTCGGGTCGCTCGGAAATCGCGCGACCGAGCAGGTCGAACGCTTCCTCGTTGCGGCCGGCGTCGCGCAGCACCTGCGACTGCGCCAGCGTGGTGCGGACCTGGTCGTCGGCCCGGCCCACGGGCGCGTCGCGCAGCAGGGCGAGCGCCTCGTCGACCCGGCCGAGCTTGCCCAGCGAGATCGCGCGGCGCACCAGCGCCGTTATCTGCTGCTCGCCGTCGTCGACCCGGGCGTACCAGTCGGCCGCTTCCTGGTAGTTGCGCTGTTCCTCGGCGAGCTGGCCCAGGAACATGAAGGCCGGATCGTTGTTGCGCCGGACGTCGGAGGGCAGTTCCACGTAGCGCTTCAGGTAGTCGGCGGCGACCTCGGGCTGGCCGGTCTGGTA
>DAIMFM010000049.1:14055-14765 GCA_036724585.1 Burkholderiaceae bacterium
GCCCGCGAGCTGCCCGAGGGAGAAGAGGATGGTCGGGTCGTCGGGACGGCGCGCGAGAGCATGCTCGAACTGCTCGCGGGCTGCCTGCGGATCGCCGTCGGCCACCAGCAGCCGGGCCAGCATGAAGCGGACGTCGGTCGCATCGGGATTGCGCTCGAGGAACTCGCGCAGGATCTGGCGGGCCTGCGCGGAATCGTCGCCCTGGTTGGCATAGCGCGCCGCCGCCAGCGCCGGCTGGGGATCGTCGGGCTCGAGCGCCATCGCGGCCCTGGCCTCGGCGAGGGCCCGCTCCGGCTTGTCCGCGGCCATGGCAAGCGCCCCCACCGCGAGCCGGGCCGCGGGCACGTCGGCATCGGGCTCCGCCAGCCGGGCCAGCATGTCGAGCGCGGCCGACTTGTCGGCGACGCGCGTGAGCAGGCTCTGGAGCTTGCGGTAGACCAGCGGGAGGCTGCCGTCGGTGCGCGCCTCGGCAAGGCGCGTGGCGAGCAGGGGCTCGGCCGGGATGAAGCGCCCGGTCGACAGCAGCAGGGTCTCGAGCGTCTGCGCCGCCATGTCGGAATCCGGCTCGAGCTCGTGCCAGAGTTCGGCGGCGGGCAGGGCGGATTCGAGCGAACGTCCCGCCAGTGCGAGCTCGGTGGCGCGTCGCGCCAGCCGCGGGTCCCGGGTCTCGCGCGCGATGTTCAGGTAGGTCGCCGTCGCCCGGCCGTATT
>DAIMFM010000050.1:0-4509 GCA_036724585.1 Burkholderiaceae bacterium
GCGGAGATCGCCGCCTGCGACATGAAGTTGACGCTCGAGGCCGCGGTCGCCCGGCCGAAGGCGGCGAACATCGGGCGATAGTGCACGGGCTGCGGCGTGGGGATCGACGCATTGGGATCGCCCATCGCCGCCAGGGCGATCTGGCCGCCCTTGATGACCAGCGACGGCTTGACGCCGAAGAAGGCGGGGCGCCAGAGCACCAGGTCGGCGAGCTTGCCGACCTCGACCGAGCCGACCACATGCGCGATGCCATGGGCGATCGCCGGGTTGATCGTGTACTTGGCGATGTAGCGCTTGACCCGCTCGTTGTCGGAGCGCGCGGTGTCGCCGGCGAGCGCCCCGCGCTGGGACTTCATCTTGTGGGCGGTCTGCCAGCAGCGCAGGATGGTCTCGCCCACCCGGCCCATGGCCTGCGAGTCCGAGGACATCATGGAGAAGGCGCCGAGGTCGTGCAGGATGTCCTCGGCGGCGATCGTCTCGCGGCGGATGCGGCTCTCGGCGAAGGCGACGTCCTCCGCGATCGCGGGATCGAGGTGGTGGCACACCATCAGCATGTCGAGATGCTCGTCGATGGTGTTGACGGTGTAAGGCCGCGTCGGGTTGGTCGACGACGGCAGCACGTTGGGCAGGCCGCAGGCGCGGATGATGTCGGGCGCATGGCCGCCGCCGGCGCCCTCGGTATGGTAGGTGTGGATGGTGCGGTCGCCGAAGGCGGCGATCGTCGCCTCGACGAATCCCGATTCGTTGAGCGTGTCGGTGTGGATCGCAATCTGCACGTCATGGCGCTCGGCCACCGCGAGGCAGTTGTCGATCGCCGCCGGCGTGGTGCCCCAGTCCTCGTGGAGCTTGAGCCCCATGGCGCCGGCCTCGAGCTGCTCGGCGAGCGGTCCGGGCAGGGAAGCGTTGCCCTTGCCCAGGAAGCCGAGGTTCATCGGGAAGGCCTCCGCCGCGGCGAGCATGTTGGCGATGTGCCAGGGCCCCGGTGTGCAGGTGGTCGCATTGGTGCCGGTCGCCGGGCCGGTCCCGCCCCCGATCATGCTGGTGATGCCGGCGGCGAGCGCCTCGTCGATCTGCTGCGGGCAGATGAAGTGGATGTGCGCGTCGATCGCGCCGGCGGTGAGGATCGAACCCTCGCCCGCGATCACTTCGGTGGCGGCACCGATGACGATGTCGACGCCGGGCTGGATGTCGGGATTGCCGGCCTTGCCGATCGCCGCGATGCGCCCGTGCTTGATCGCGATGTCCGCCTTGACGATGCCCCAGTGGTCGACCACGAGGGCGTTCGTGATCACGGTATCGGCGACGTCCGCGGCCAGGCGCTGGCCCTGGCCCATGCCATCGCGGATCACCTTGCCTCCGCCGAACTTCACTTCCTCGCCGTAGAGGGTCCGGTCGGCCTCGACCTCGATCCAGAGGTCGGTGTCGGCGAGCCGCACGCGGTCGCCGACCGTCGGCCCGTACATCTCGGCGTAGGCCTGTCGCGAGATCCTCATGGCGCGTCCCCCAGCGATCCCATCACCTTGCCCTGGAAGCCGACCACCCGGCCCGCGCCGCCAAGACGCAGCAGGGTCACGGTGCGCGTCTGCCCGGGCTCGAAGCGCACCGCGGTGCCGGCCGGGATGTCCAGCCGGAAGCCGAGCGCGGCCTGCCGGTCGAAGGCGAGCGCATCGTTGGTTTCGTGGAAGTGGTAGTGCGAGCCGACCTGGATCGGCCGGTCGCCGGTGTTGGCGACCGCCAGCGTGATGCGCTCGCGCCCCACGTTGATCTCGATCTCGCCAGCGGCGGTTTCGACCTGTCCCGGGATCATCGGCGGCCCCTTCAGACGATCGGCTGGTGTACCGTCACCAGCTTCGTGCCATCGGGAAAGGTGGCTTCGACCTGGATCTCGGGGACCATCTCGGCCACGCCTTCCATGACCTCGTCGCGAGCGAGGATCGTGGTGCCGAAGTGCATCAGTTCGGCGACGCTGCGCCCGTCGCGCGCGCCCTCGAGGATCGCCGCGCTGATCAGGGCGACCGACTCCGGATGGTTGAGCTTCAGTCCGCGCTCGCGCCGGCGCTCGGCGAGCAGGGCGGCGGTGAAGAGAAGCAGCTTGTCGCGTTCGCGCGGTGTGAGTTCCATGTCGAGGCTCCTGGTGGCTAGGGTCGCGTGGCATCGGTTCAGGTGGCCCAGATCCGTGGCGCGAGCGGCGCCCGGCCGATGACGGCGGGGCGGAGGGCGGACCAGGCGGCGCGCAGGGCCTGCCAGCCCGGCTCGACGCCGTCGCCGCGCCAGCGCAGCACGACGAGGTCCTCGATGCATGTCGCCGCATGCTCGCCCGGTGCATCGATCGCGCGCAGCGCCGGCAGCAGGTCGGCGGCCGGGTCGGCGGCGATCGCGAACAGCGTGCCGAAGACCGGATGGCCGGCGAGGCCCGCCGGCGACTCGAGCATGCGGTCGCCTCCCGCGATGCCGGCCTGCTCGCCGAACAACAGCCTGCCGCCACGCCGGATCTCGGTGCGCCAGCGGACGTCGCCGCGCGCATAGGGACGGGCGCTGGCGGGTTCGCCGAGGCAGACGAGCTCGGCCGCGACGAGGCTCGCGCCGGGAGCGACGTCGAAGCGATTGCTCCATTGCGCCCGGGCGCCGTCGAAGACGATCGACTCCAGCGGCAGCCACTCGATGCTGGCGCCGGGCTCGATTCGCAGGTGCAGCGACTGCCGCGCCCAGGTACCGGCCCGGCCCGGCGGGCCGGCGGGATGCCTGGACCGATACCATTTCGCGGCCCCAGGCGAAGTGAGCAGCGCCCGCGCGCCGGCCCGCGCGGTGACGCTGATATCGAGGGAGTCGTTCGATGCGATGCCGCCGGGCGGATGCACCAGGATCTGGTGCCAGAGGCCCGGGCCCTCGGGGAGCAGGCCGCGCAGGACCCGCAACGGGCCGTAGTGCCGGCGCAGGGCGGGTACGGTCCGTTCGCCGCGCCTTTCGTACTCGAGCTCGATTCCGGCGCGCCAGGCATCCGGCTCCCCGCGGGCCGGGCACGCGCGGGCGCCGTCCCGATCGCCCGTCACGGAATACGGGTCGCAATGGCGGGGCGCGGCGATGTCCATGTCCGGATCGATCCCTAGATCGCCACGAGCTCGCGGATGCCGTCGCCGTCCATGTCGGCGCCGGCGCCGCGGCGTCGGATCTCGCCGCGGGCCATCACCGCATAGTGGTCGGCGAGCGCCCGGGCGAAGTCGTAGTACTGCTCGACCAGCAGGATGCCCATGTCGCCGCGCGCCGCGAGGAGGCGGATCACGCGTTCGATGTCCTTGATGATCGAGGGCTGGATGCCCTCGGTCGGCTCGTCGAGGATGAGCAGCCGCGGGCCTGCGGCCAGTGCCCGGGCGATCGCGAGCTGTTGTTGCTGCCCGCCCGAGAGGTCGCCGCCACGCCGGCGCAGCATGGTGCGCAGCACCGGAAAGAGCTCGAACAGCTCCTCCGGTATCCGCTTCGTGCCACGCAGCGGGGCGAGGCCCATGCGCAGGTTCTCCTCGACGGTCAGCCGCCCGAAGATCTCGCGTCCCTGGGGCACGTAGCCGATTCCCAGCGCAACGCGCTTCTCGGGCGGCAGGCGGTCGATGCGCCTGCCGTCGAGCCGGATCTCGCCGCGGCGGATCGGCACCACGCCCATGATGCTGCGCAGGAGCGTCGTCTTGCCCACGCCATTGCGCCCGAGCAGCACGCTGACCTTGCCGACCGGGACGTCGAGGCTGATGCGCCGCAGGATGTGGCTGCCGCCGTAGAACTGGTCGATGGCGTCGATCTCCAGCATGCTAGCGCCCCAGGTAGACCTCGATCACCCGCTCGTCGGCCTGCACCTGGGCGAGGCTGCCTTCGGCGAGCACGCTGCCTTCATGCAGGACAGTGACGGTGCGGGCGATCCTCGCGATGAACTCCATGTCGTGCTCGACCACGACGATGGCGTGCCTGCCCTCGAGCTCGAGCAGGAGCTCGGCGGTACGTTCGGTCTCCTCGTCGGTCATGCCCGCCACCGGCTCGTCGAGGAGCAGCAGCACGGGATCCTGGGCGAGGAGCATGGCGATCTCGAGCCACTGCTTCTGCCCGTGCGAGAGGGTGCCCGCGATTCGGGCCGCCGCGTCGGCGAGCCGCACCTGCGCCAGGACCTCGTCGATGCGCTCGCGCTGGACGGCGTCGAGCCGCCAGCGCAACGATGCCCGGACGTCCTTGCGCGCCTTCAGCGCGAGCTCGACGTTGTCGAAGACGCTCATCGCCTCGATGACGGTCGGCTTCTGGAACTTGCGCCCGATGCCCAGTTCGGCGATCGCCGGCTCGCGCAGCTGCAGCAGGTCGTGCGACTGGCCGAAGAAGACGCGCCCCGCGTCGGGCCGTGTCTTGCCGGTGATGACGTCCATCATCGTCGTCTTGCCCGCCCCGTTGGGCCCGATCACGCAGCGCAGCTCGTCGCTGCCGATCGTGAGCGACAAGGCATCCAGCGCGCGGAAGCCGTCGAAGGACACGCTGGCG
>DAIMFM010000050.1:4519-8455 GCA_036724585.1 Burkholderiaceae bacterium
CGTAGTGCGCGACGCCGGGGCGCTGGCCCACGGGGGTGCTGGCGACCCTGCCGTAGGCCGCGGCACGCCCGCCGGCGCCCCCGTCGTCGTCACCGTGCACGGCGGGCGCGCCCGCCGCCGACATGTCCTCGTGCATCACCACCTGGTACATCAGCGTTCCCCGGCGCGCCGGCGCCGCAACAAGCCCAGCACGCCGGCGGGCAGGAAGAGGGTCACCAGCACGAACAGCAGGCCCAGGAAGTAGAGCCAGTACTCGGGGAAGGCCACCGTGAACCAGCTCTTGGCGCCATTGACCAGGAAGGCGCCGAGGATGGGGCCGACGAGCGTGCCGCGTCCGCCGACGGCGGCCCAGATGGCGATCTCGATCGACTGCGCGGGCGACATCTCGCCCGGATTGATGATGCCCACCTGCGGGACGTAGAGCGCGCCGGCGATCCCGCACATCACCGCGGACAGGGTCCAGATGCCGAGCTTGTACCAGAGCGGATCGTAGCCGCAGAACATCACGCGGCTCTCGGCGTCCCGGATGGCGGCCAGCACCCGGCCGAACTTCGAGCGCACCAGCCAGCGCGACGCCAGGAAGAGGCCGACCAGGGTCGCCGCGCTGAGCGCGAACAGCACCGCGCGGGTTTCCGGGGTGGCGATCGGCGCGCCGAGGATGCGCTTGAAGTCGGTGAAGCCGTTGTTGCCGCCGAAGCCCGTCTCGTTGCGAAAGAAGAGCAGCATCGCGGCATAGGTCAGCGCCTGGGTGATGATCGAGAAATACACCCCCTTGATGCGCGAGCGGAACGCGAAGTAACCGAACACGAAGGCGACGATCCCGGGTACCGCGACCACCAGCAGCAGGGCCCATGCGAAGTGCTCGCTGAAGGTCCAGTGCCATGGCAGCTCCTGCCAGCCGAGGAACACCATGAAATCGGGCAGCTCGCTCTGGTAGACGCCCTCGCGGCCGATCGAGCGCATCAGGTACATGCCCATCGCATAGCCGCCGAGCGCGAAGAACAGGCCGTGGCCGAGCGACAGGATCCCGGCGTAGCCCCATACGAGATCCATCGCCAGCGCGACGCTCGCATAGCCCAGGATCTTGCCGAGGAGCGATACGGTGTAGTCGGAGAGGTGGAGGGGATGATCGGCCGGCAGCCACAGGTTGGCGATGACCACCGCCAGCACCGCGGCGACCGCCGCGGCCAGCGCGCCGGCCAGCCCCGCACCTTCCCGGCTTGGCGCCGCGAGGCGGGTGGGCGTGGAGCTTGCGATGCCCGTCATCAGGCCTCCGCGCTGCGGCCCTTCAGGGCGAAGATGCCTTGCGGCCGTTTCTGGATGAAGACGATGATCAGCGCGAGCAGCACGATCTTGGCGATGACCGCGCCGGCCATGCCCTCGAGGATCTTGTTGAAGATGCCGAGGCCGAGGCCGGCATGGACCGCGCCCGCGATCTGGCCGACGCCGCCGAGCACGACCACCATGAAGGAGTCGACGATGTATCCCTGTCCGAGGTCGGGACCGACGTTGCCGACCTGGGACAGCGCGCAACCGGCCAGGCCCGCGACGCCCGCGCCGAGCGCGAAGGCGAGCGTGTCGACCCGCGTGGCGGGCACGCCGACGCAGCGCGCCATCATCCGGTTCTGGGTCGCGGCGCGCACGAACAGGCCCATGCGGCTGCGGGCGAGCAGGAGCGCGACCGCCGCCACCACGACGAGGGCGAAGGCGATCATGGCGATCCGGTTCCATGGCAGGACGAGATTGGGCAGCACGACCAGCCCCCCGGACAGCCAGGAGGGATTCTCGACCGCGACGTTCTGCGCCCCGAACATCGAGCGGACCGCCTGCATGAGGATCAGGCTGATGCCCCAGGTGGCGAGGAGGGTCTCGAGCGCACGGCCGTAGAGATGGCGGATGACCAGCCGTTCGAGCACCGCGCCCACGGCGGCGGCGACGAGGAAGGATACCGGCACGGCCGCCAGCAGGTAGGCGTCGAACCAGTCGGGCAGGCGGCTGCGGAAGAACTGCTGCGTGAGCCACGTCGCATAGGCGCCGATCATGACGAGCTCGCCATGCGCGAGATTGATGACTCCCATGAGGCCGTAGGTGATCGCCAGGCCGAGTGCGGCGAGGACAAGGATGCTGCCCAGGCTCACGCCGGAGAACACGATCCCCGCGTACTCGCCGATCGCGACCCGACGCGAGACCGAGGCGAGCGACGTCGCGAGCGCCTTGCGTACCTGCGCATCCGTCTCCGCATCCGCTGCGTGGAGCCGGCGCTCCAGGAGCGCCTTGACCGAGGGCTCGCGGCTCGTGCCCAGCTCCCGCGCCGCCGCCAGTCGCGTGGCCGGGTCCGGGGCGCTCACCAGGATGGCGGCACGAGCCTGCTCGAGGAGGGCACGGGTACCCGCGACGCGCTCCTCGGCCAGCGCCCGCTCGATCAGTGCGAGGCCGCCCGCATCGGGCTTGTCGGCGATGCGCCGGGCCGCCTCGAAGCGGACCGTATCGTCCCCGGCGAAGAGCTCCAGCGCGGCGATCGCGTTGCCGAGCTCGCGCCGCATGCGGTTGTTGTTGACGACGCTCTTGGCCCCGTCGCTGTCTTCGACCCGGCTGCCGTCGGCGGCGTCGCGGGCGGTGCCGTCGTCGGCGACGACGATCGCCCGGCCCGCGAGCAGGCGCACCCGTCCGTCGAGCATCGCCTGCAGGAAGGCGGCGAGCGCGGCGTCGGGCTCGGCCACCGCGGCCTCGAGCGCCTCGATGCGCTCGCCGGTGCCGCCCGTCGCCAGCGCCGTGGCCTGCGCGCCGTCGAGCGCGAAGGCCGGCGGCGCGACCAGGGCAAGAGCCAGCAGCCAGGCGGCGGCGAGCCGCCTCGGCAGGTCGTGGACGCGCCGCGCGCCGGGGAGCGGATCTCGGTTCATGGGAGTCGACAAGGGCCTGGACGTTGTGCTCAGCCCTGGTCGGGCACGTCCTTCTTGCTGTCGTTGCCCGGGATGTACGGGCTCCAGGGGTTCGCCCGCACCGGTCCCGGCGTCTGCCACACCACGCTGAACTGGCCGTCCTCCTGGATTTCGCCGATGAATACCGGCTTGTGCAGGTGATGGTTGCGTTCGTCCATCCTGGCGACGAAGCCCGAGGGCGCCTCGAAGGTCTGGCCGGCCATCGCCGCGATGACCTTGTCGACGTCGGTGGTGCCGGCCTGCTCGACCGCCTGCTTCCACATGTGGATGCCGATGTAGGTCGCCTCCATCGGGTCGTTGGTCAGCGGCCTGGATGCGCTGGGAAGGCCCTGTGCCCTGGCGTAGTCGGCCCACTTCCGCTTGAACGCCGCGTTCCTCGGGTTGTCGATCGACATGAAGTAGTTCCAGGCCGCCAGGTGCCCGACCAGGGGTTTGGTGTCGACGCCGCGCAACTCCTCCTCGCCGACGGAGAAGGCCACGACCGGCACGTCGATGGCGTCGAGCCCCTGGTTGCCGAGCTCCTTGTAGAAGGGAACGTTCGAATCGCCGTTGATGGTGGAGACGACGGCAGTCTTGCCGCCCGCCGCGAACTTCCGGATGTCGGCGACGATGGTCTGGTAGTCGGCATGGCCGAAGGGTGTATAGGTCTCGAGGATGTCGGCGTCGGCCACGCCCTTCGACTTCAGGAAGGCGCGCAGGATCTTGTTCGTGGTGCGCGGGTAGACGTAGTCGGTGCCGAGCAGCACCCAGCGCTTCGCGCCGCCGCCGTCCTCGCTCATCAGGTACTCGACGGCCGGGATGGCCTGCTGGTTGGGCGCCGCACCGGTATAGAAGACGTTCTTCGAGAGCTCCTCGCCCTCGTACTGCACGGGGTAGAAGAGCAGGCCGTTGAGTTCCTCGTAGACGGGCAGCACCGACTTGCGCGAGACGGACGTCCAGCAGCCGAAGGTCACCGCCACCTTGTCCTGCGTCAGGAGCTGGCGGGCGCGCTCGGCGA
>DAIMFM010000050.1:8465-14673 GCA_036724585.1 Burkholderiaceae bacterium
CGGCGTCGCGGGCTATAACGGCGCCACCGGCGTCGCCTTCTCCGCGAACAGCGGCCAGTTCGACGCCGGGTCGACGACGACCGGCTCGAGCTTCCTGCCCAGGACGCCGCCGTTCGCGTTGATCTCGTCGATCGCCATCAGCGCGACGTCCTTGAGCACCGTCTCCGAGATCGCCATCGTTCCCGACAGCGAATGCAGTATGCCGACCTTGATCGGTTCGGCGGCCCGGGCGGGCAGCCATGCCTGGATGGAGGCCAGGGCGACGGCCGCTGCCGTTGCCTTGAGCGTGAAGCGTCGGTTCATTTTCCGGATTCCCCCGAGAGTGTGTCGTTGCGGCTCGTTGCCTTGCAGCCGCCGGGGAATTCGCAGGAACCGTGCCAGCGCCCGCGCGGCGCATCATGCGCCGGATTGGGGCGATTCGATGGGGGAAGCGCCGGGCTGTCGCCCCGCAGGCGGGCGGAATCCGCACCCGCGCACCGTCGTGGTGCCGGGCGCGCCGTCGTCCTCAGGCCTCGGGCGCTTCGCCGGAAAGCCCGCAGGATTCGAGCAGGCGGGCGAGTTCGACCGCGCTGCGCACTTCCATCTTCGAGAAGATGTTGGCGCGGTGGACCTCGACCGTGCGCATGCTGATGCCGAGGTCCATGGCGATCACCTTGTTGAGCCGTCCCGCGAGCACGAGCGACATCACGTCGCGTTCCCGATTGGACAGCCGCGCGAGGCGGGCACGCACCTCGTCCGCGCTGGCGGTCAGCGCGATGCGTTCGGTCGAGGCCTCGATCGCCTCGACGACCCGGTCGACGAGGCGGTTGTCGTTGAAGGGCTTCTCGAAGAAGTCGAAGGCGCCCTTCTTGAGCGATTCGACCGCCATCGCGATGTCGCCATGGCCGGTGAGGAAGATCACCGGCACCGGCAGGGAGGGGTAGCGGGCGCGCATCCGCTCGAACACCTCGATGCCCGACATCTGCCGCATGCGGACGTCGAGGAGGACGCAGCCCGGGCGTACCGCCCATTCGCGGCGGGCGTTGATCGCCGCCCAGAAGGCCTCGCCGCTGTCGAAGTGCTCGGTGTCGATGCCACGCGAGCTCAGGAGGAAGGCCATGGCTTCGGCGAGCACCGGCTCGTCCTCGACGAGGTAGACGATGGGGTGCGTCGCAACGGGCGCGGGCATGGATGTCATCTTTCGTTCTCCGTCAGTGCCGGAAGGGTAAACCCGAAACGCGAGCCGCCACCTTCCCTCGGTTCGAACTCGAGCCGGCCGCCATGCTGCTCGATCACGGTGCGGCACAGGCTCAGGCCGATGCCCAGGCCGCTGTTCTTCGTCGTGAAGAAGGCCTGGAACAGCATGTGCCGGGCCTCCGCCGGGACACCGCGGCCGCGGTCGAGCACCTCGACCGCGACGCCCGGCGGGTCGGTGTCGTCCTGCCGCGTGGTCACGATCTCGAGGAAGCGGTCGCGCTGCGGCGTGTCCGCCATCGACTGTATCGCGTTGCGGGTCAGGTTGAGCAGGACCTGCTCGAGCATGGTGCGGTCGCCCATGACCGTAGTGTCGCCGAAGCTGCGCCAGGCGATGCGGACATTGTGCTTGCGCGCCTGCAATCGGATCAGGGGTTCCAGCGAGGCGATCAGCTCGTCGATCTCGACCGGCTGGCGCTCGAGCTTGCGCCGGCGCATGAAGTCGTTGACGCTCTTGATGACCTGGCCGGCCCGCTCGGCCTGGCCGTGGATGCGGGCCAGGGCGCCGCGCAGGGCGGTCAGGTCCGAGCGCTCGAGCAGGTTCTCGCAGGCGGTGGCGTAGCTCGTGATGGCCGCCAGCGGCTGGTTGAGCTCGTGCGACAGTGCGGTGGCCACCTCGCCGAGGCTCGCCATGCGGGCCGCCTCCTGGAGCTTCTCCTGCTGGCGCCGGTTGAGCTCCTCGGCCCGCTTCTGTTCGCTCAGGTCGAGGATCGAGCCCATCCAGCCCGCCTTGCGTCCGTTCACGTCGATCAGCGGTGTCTCGAAGATGAGGACGGGGAAGCGATGGCCGTCCTTGTGGCGGAAGGTGGTTTCGTAGCCCAGCCGGGCGGCCGAGAGCATGTGCATCTCGGATTCGCGCTGCGCGTAGGCGTCGTTGACCTCGGGGAGCCAGAAGGGCATGGGCGGGCTGCGCCCGACGAGCTCCTCCATCGCGAAACCGGTCATCTCGCAGAAGGCGGGGTTGACGTAGGTGATCCGGCCCTCGTTGTCGCGGGCCCGCAGGCCCGTCATGAGGGAGTCCTCCATCGCCTTGCGGAACGCGTGCTGGGCGCGCAGCGCCTGTTCGGTGCGGGTGCGCATCCGGACGTCGCGCCAGAGCAGGCCGACGCTGAGGGCGAGCGCCCCGGTGACGGCCACGAGCATGGCGGCGAGCAGGTTGGGGATGAGCTTGGGCGGGCCCTGCATGCTGTCGGCGCGCAGCGTGAGCGTGGTGCCGCCGAGCTCGAGCGGGGCGCTCGCCACATAGGTGCCGCGCCCCTTGACGCCGTGGGTGGCCCGCGCGATCAGGGTGCCGTCGGCCTCGGTGAACATCACCTGGTTGCCGGCGATGAACTCCGCCGGCAGGAAGACGTCGAGCACGCGCGGCAGGGAATAGACCGCGAAGAGCACGTCGCCGCCATCGACGGGCTCGCTGACGGCGAGCTCGATCACCTCGAAGCCGGTGCCCTCGGTGATCTGGAGGTAGTGCGGGCGGCTGTAGGCGAGCCGTTCGCCGCCGCCTGCCGCCGACAGGGCGAGCTGGGTCGGCAGCGCCAGCCGCGCGCGGCGGTTCTCGTCCAGGCGCGGCCGCGGCGCCGGGGCATCGACCGCATCGACCAGGCTGCCATCGGCGCGGCGGCGCTCGATCCGCAGCAGGGCGGGATTGTGGATCACGAGCTCGCGGGCCGCCCTTTGGAAGCGCGCCTCGCCGTCGTCGCGCCGCAGCTCCGATGCGCTCAGCAGGAGCGCCTGTTCGGTCTCGCGCAGGCGCGAACGGATGGTGGCGGCCGCCGACTTGACGTCGATCGCGAGGGTTTCCTGCTTCTCCGTGTGCTCGTAGCGGAACGCCAGCCAGAGCGTGGTGCCGAGCAGCACCACCAGCGCCGCGACGATGACGATGGCCGACCAGCGCGCCCGGCGCTCGGACGCGCTCGCCAGTTCGTCGCGTGCCAGCGCCAGCCCGCTCGCGAGCATGTCCGTGGCCGGCTAGCGCCCCTGCGCCGCGCGCTCGAGCAGCGGGGCGAGGCGTTCGTCGTCGTAGCCCGCCACCTCGCGCAGCACCGCCTCGGTGTGCTCGCCCAGGCGTGGCGGCGGCAGGTCGTAGCGGATCGGGGTGGCGGAGAACTTGATCGGGCTGCCGACCAGGGGCACCGGCCCGGCGTCCTCGCGTTCGATGTCCACGCGCAGCGCGCGCGCCTGCACCTGCGGGGTCTCGAAGACCTGGGCGAGGTCGGTGATCGGCCCGCAGGGCACGCCGGCCCCCTCGAAGGCGCTGATCCATTCGTTCATCGTGCGCTCGGCGATCATCTCGGCCACCAGCGGGATGAGGGCCTCGCGGTTGCGCACCCGGTCCGCGTTGCTGGCGAAGCGCGGGTCGGTGGCGAGCGCGGCGCGACCGCCGATCTCGCACATCCGCTGGAACTGGCCGTCGTTGCCGACCGCGACGATCATCCACTGGTCCGCGCAGCGAAACGCCTGGTAGGGGACGACGTTCGGATGGGCGTTGCCCCAGCGGTGCGGGGGCGTGCCGCTCACCAGGTAGTTGGTGTTCATGTTGGCGAGCATCGCCACCGCCGAATCGAGCAGGGCCATGTCGATGTACTGGCCCTCGCCGGTCCGTTCGCGGTGGAAGAGGGCGGCGAGGATCGCCTGGGTGGCGTACATGCCGGTCATGAGGTCGGTCACCGCGATGCCCACCTTCTGCGGCCCGCCGCCCGGGCGATCGTCGGCCTCCCCGGTGATCGACATCAGCCCGCCCATCGCCTGGATGATGAAGTCGTAGCCGGGGCGGGCCGCCAGCGGGCCGGTCTGGCCGAAGCCGGTGATCGAGCAGTAGACGATGTCGGGGCGCACGGCGCGCAGGCTCTCGTAGTCGAGGCCGTAGCGGGCCAGTTGGCCGAGCTTGTAGTTCTCCAGCACCACGTCGCAATGGCGGGCGAGGTCGCGCACCGCCTGCTGTCCGGCGGGGCTCGCGATGTCGAGCACGATCGAGCGCTTGTTGCGGTTGGCCGCCAGGTAGTAGGCGGCGTCGCGGGTATCCCCGCCCAAGCGGTAGGCGAGGAAAGGCGGACCCCAACCGCCGGTGTCGTCGCCGGCGCCGGGCCGCTCGACCTTGATGACGTCGGCACCGAGGTCGCCGAGGTTCTGGCCGCACCAGGGCCCGGCGAGGACCCGGGAGAGGTCCAGGACGCGAATTCCGTCGAGGCTGCGCTTGCTCATGTCTGTGGTAACTCCTTGTTACACCAGTTACCCGGGCGGGGCTTGGACCGGGGTGCCCCGGATCGTACATTGTCCCCGTGCATCGATGCTTCTCCATCGGTGCGCATCGATGGTTTCATCGAGTCTCCTCCCTCCTCAGGCGCCCTCCCCCGGGCGCCATTTTTTTGTCCCGATTTCGGTAGAATCCGATTTCTCCCAGCAAATCAACGTGCTTGGCACAAGGCAGGCGATGAAATCGGCCGACATCCGCGAGCGTTTCCTCCGCTTCTTCGAATCGAAGGGACACACGATCGTCGCCTCGAGCCCGGTCGTGCCGGCCGACGACCCGACCCTGCTGTTCACCAACGCGGGGATGAACCAGTTCAAGGACGTCTTCCTCGGCTTCGATCGCCGGCCCTACCAGCGGGCCACCAGCTCGCAGAAGTGCATCCGGGCCGGCGGCAAGCACAACGATCTCGAGAACGTCGGGTATACCGCCCGGCACCACACCTTCTTCGAGATGCTGGGCAACTTCAGCTTCGGCGACTACTTCAAGCGTGATGCGATCCGCTACGCCTGGGAGCTGTTGACCGAGGTCTTCGGCCTGCCCGGCGATCGCCTCTGGGTGACGGTGTACTTCGAGGACGACGACGCCTGGCGCATCTGGGCCGAGGAGATCGGCGTGCCGCTCGAGCGCATCGTGCGCATCGGCGACAACAAGGGCGCGCGCTACGCCTCCGACAATTTCTGGATGATGGGCGAGACCGGCCCCTGCGGTCCCTGCAGCGAGATCTTCTACGACCACGGGCCCCGCGTGGCCGGCGGGCCGCCCGGCAGTCCCGAGGAGGACGGCGATCGCTACATCGAGATCTGGAACCTCGTGTTCATGCAGTTCAACCGCGACGAGCAGGGCAACATGCATCCGCTGCCCAAGCCCAGCGTCGATACCGGCATGGGGCTCGAGCGGATCGCCGCCGTGCTGCAGGGGGTCCACTCGAACTACGAGATCGACCTCTTCGAGCACCTGCTCGACGCCGCGGCGCGGGCCGTCGAGCGCGCCGGCGGCACGCCGGTGGCCGGCAGCCCGTCGCTGAAGGTGCTGGCCGACCATATCCGCGCCTGCGCCTTCACCGTCTGCGACGGCGTGATCCCCGGCAACGAGGGCCGCGGCTACGTGCTGCGCCGCATCGCGCGCCGGGCGATCCGCCATGGCTACAAGCTCGGGGCGCGCCAGCCGTTCTTCCACGGACTGGTCGAGCCGCTTGCGATCGAGATGGGCGATGCCTATCCGGAACTGCGCGCGCAGGCCGGGCGCATCACCGAAGTCCTCCGGCTCGAGGAGGAGCGCTTCTTCGAGACCATCGCCAACGGCATGGAGATCCTCGAGGCCGCCCTCGCGCCGCTGCGCGGGCGCGAGGGGGCACGCCTGGACGGTGAGACCGCCTTCCGCCTGCACGACACCTACGGTTTTCCGCTGGACCTCACGGCCGACGTCTGCCGGGAGGCCGGCGTGGGCGTCGACGACGCCGGCTTCGAGGCGGCGATGTCGCGCCAGCGCGAGCAGGCCCGGGCGGCGGGCCGTTTCCGTACCGGCGCGGCCATCGACTACCGCGGCGAACCGACGCGCTTTCGGGGCTACGAGGAGCTCGACGCGCAGGCCCGCGTCACCGCGCTGTATCGCGAAGGCTCGGCGGTCGATCGCCTCGGGGTCGGCGAGCACGGCATCGTGGTCCTGGACCAGACGCCCTTCTACGCCGAATCCGGCGGCCAGGTCGGCGATCGCGGCGAGATCACCCAG
>DAIMFM010000051.1:0-790 GCA_036724585.1 Burkholderiaceae bacterium
CAGGTCGTCGAGCAGCTTGAGGATGCGCGGCTGCGAGGCCATGGGCAGGGCGACGTAGATCTGGTGCACCCCGTTGGCGCGCACGAAGTTGGCCACTTCGGCGACACGCCCGGCGATGGGTGCTTCGGGCACCTCGCCGAGGCGCTGGGATTCGCGATCGTCGAAGAAGGCTATGACGCGGGTGGTGCCGAACGGGTCGGTGTTGAAGACGCGCGCCAGCCGACGGCCCGAGGCATTCGCGCCGATGACGATCGCGATCTGCGAATGCTGCAGCGCAAGAACCTTCGGCACGAAATACGGCGAGGACCAATGGACCAGGAAGAGCACGGCCGGTGTGGCGATCATCCAGCCGGCCAGTACCCGGGTCTCGAAGGCGGTGACGAAGCCGGTCGCGTAGCCGATGCCCATCAGGAGCGCGACCACCATGCCCCAGCTGCCGGCGATCTCGCGCAGCAGGCCCAGCTTGCGGTGGCGGAACGGGATGGTGCCGGGGTAGGTCAGCGAGAAGGTGATCAGGCCCAGGACGACCTCGGCGCCGCGGACCGGATAGCCGTGGGCTACCGTGACCACGCCCAGCATCACGAGAATGAGGAGCGGATCGACGAGTGACTTCGCGAACCCGATCAGGGTCGGGGCCCCTTGCCGAACGCCTTGTGTGGAGACGCTGGGTACTGCCATCAGGATCCTGCTTGAAGCAACGTTTCCGAACCCGGGTCACTGGTCGCCTTGGTGTTCCGGGTCCGGGCCCCCGGGGCCGCCATGCGGCGCCATCGACTCAACTGGGAAGGCG
>DAIMFM010000051.1:800-14634 GCA_036724585.1 Burkholderiaceae bacterium
CCGCATGAGGGAGAACCGGCAGAACGGGAAAAGTTCATGCGATTCAAGTATCTGCAGGCGCTTTTTCGAACCGGGGTGCGCGGTGGGCGGCAAACCCCTGTTCCATCGGCCTTTCGACGCATCCCGGGCTCCGGCGCCGATGTTTTTGCGCAACACTCACGGGCTGGCAGCGGCTTGCGTGTCGCCCCTGCTCGCGATCGCGCGGCCGGCGTCACCGCCCGGGGCGCCTCGACTAGAATTCCGGTGGTGGGGCCGGCGGCAGGCGCCGGCCCGCCTTCCACCCCAGTCTTGCAGCGGTGTCCATGACCGATCCAGAATCCGGCGCCAGCGCGGACCAGCGCGCGAGCGTCTCGCCAGCGCAGAAGGTCTCCATCCTCGCCGAGGCGCTGCCCTACATCCGGCGCTTCCACGGCAAGCTCATCGTGGTCAAGTACGGCGGCAACGCCATGACGGACGAGCACCTCAAGCGCAGCTTCGCCCACGACGTGGTGCTGCTCAAGCTGGTCGGGCTCAACCCGGTCGTGGTCCACGGCGGTGGCCCCCAGATCGAGCAGCTGCTGACGCGGATCGGCAAGAAGGGCGAGTTCGTCCAGGGCATGCGGGTGACCGACGCCGAGACGATGGACATCGTCGAGATGGTCCTCGCGGGCCAGGTCAACAAGGAGATCGTCGAGCTCATCAACCACGCAGGGGGCCGGGCGATCGGCCTGACCGGCCAGGACGGCGGCCTCATCCGCGCCCGCAAGCTGCACGTCTCGCTGCGCGAGAAGCCCGACGAGATGATCGACATCGGCCAGGTCGGCGAGATCGAGGCGCTCGACCCGGCGATCATCCACACCCTGACCGCGAGCGGCTTCATTCCCGTCATCGCCCCCATCGGCTCCGGTGCCGGCGGGGAGACCTTCAACATCAATGCCGATGTCGTCGCCGGCAAGGTCGCCGAGGTGCTCAAGGCGGAGAAGCTCGTGCTGCTCACGAACACGCCGGGAGTGCTCGACAAGGACGGCAAGCTGCTCTCCGGCCTGACCCCGCGCGAGATCGACACGCTGTTCGCCGACGGCACCATCTCGGGCGGCATGCTCCCCAAGATCTCCTCCGCGCTCGATGCGGCGCGCGGCGGCGTCAATGCGGTGCACATCGTGGATGGTCGCGTCGACCACTGCCTGCTGCTCGAGATCCTCACCGACCACGGCGTCGGCACGATGATCCTGCGCTGACCCCTCGCATGAACGGGCGGCGCAGGCGCCGCGACCCGATGCGTCCGTCCTCGCGCCGGGTCTGGCTGCTCGACCTCGACAACACGCTGCACGACGCCACGCTGCATGCGTTTCCGCGGATCAACGCGGCGATGGCCAGCTACGTGGCCGAACTGCTCGGCCTGCCGGGCGACGAGGCCGATGCCCTGCGCACGCACTACTGGCGGCGCTACGGCGCGACCCTCCTCGGCCTGGTACGGCATCACGGCGTCGATCCCGGCCACTTCCTGCGCGAGACCCATCGATTCGACGACATGCCGCGCCTGGTGCGGCGCGACGGCCGCCTGCGGGCGGCGCTCGCGCGGCTGCCGGGCCGGCGCATCGTGCTGACCAATGCACCGGCCGCCTACGCGGCCGCGGTTCTGGCCGCCCTCGGCGTCGCGCCCCTCATCCACGAGGTGGTTTCGATCGAGGCGATGCGTTTCGCCGGTCGCATCCAGCCCAAGCCCTCGCGCCCGATGTTGCGCAGGCTCGTCGCGCGCCTGCGCACGGAGCCCGCCCGATGCGTGCTGCTCGACGACACGCCGGCCAACCTGCACAGCGCGCGCGCCGTCGGGATCCGCACGGTGCTGGTGACCGGACTCGGCGGTCGCGCGGCGACGGGCAAGCTGCGCTGCCACGCCGGCCGGGGGCGACGGATCTGCCTTCAAGTACAATCTGTTACAGAGCTGCCGCGCGAGGCGGTGCGTCCGGTACAAGAGAGACTATGAGCGAAGAGACCATCACCGCCCCGAAAGCGACCCGGCCCAAGCCGGGCGAGCGCAAGGTCCAGATACTCCAGACACACGCGACCAAGCACAAGGAACCCGACGGCGACCGCGTCACGACCGCCGCGCTAGCGGCGCGCCTGCAGGTTTCCGAGGCCGCGCTGTACCGGCACTTCGCGAGCAAGGCCCAGATGTTCGAAGGCCTGATCGAGTTCATCGAGCGCTCCGTGTTCATGCTGATCAACCAGATCACTTCGCACGAGGACGATGCGTTCAAGCAGCTGCGCGCCATCCTGGTGATGCTGCTCGGCTTCGCCGAGAAGAACCCCGGCATGACCCGGGTCCTCATCGGCGATGCCCTCGTCACCGAGGACGATCGCCTGCAGGTACGCATCAACCAGATCGTCGATCGCGTCGAGACCTCCATCAAGCAGTGCTTCCGCACCGCCATCGCGCAGGGCAAGCTCCCCGAGCAGACCGCTCCGGGCGCCCGTGCCAACCTCTTCGTGTCCTACGTCATCGGCCGCTGGCTCCGGTTCGCCAAGACGGGCTTCCACCAGCGGCCCACCGACGGCATCGAGCAGCAGATCGTCCTGCTGATCACCTGATCCACGGGCGCCGGCCCGGCATGCCATGACCACGGGCTACGATCCCTGCGAACTCGATGCCGACGGCCTCTCGGCGCTCGTGCACGGGCGCGGCATCTCGTGCCGCGAACTCATGGCCGCCTTCCTGCGGCGCATCGAGCTCCTCAATCCCCATGTCAACGCGATCGTCTCGCTGCGCGATCCGCAGGCGCTGCTGGCCGAGGCCGACGCGCGCGATGCCGAGCTGGCGGCCGGCAAGAGTCGGGGCTGGCTGCACGGGCTGCCCGTGGCGGTCAAGGACCTCAGCGACGTCGCCGGGCTGCGCACCACCATGGGTTCCCCGATCCTGCGCGACAACGTCGCCGCCGCCGACGGGCTGATGGCCGCGCGCATGCGCGCGGCCGGTGCGATCCTGATCGGCAAGACCAACACGCCCGAGTTCGGCCTCGGCTCCCAGACCTACAACCCGGTCTTCGGCGCCACCCGCAACGCATGGAACCCCGATCTGTGCGCCGGCGGCTCGAGCGGTGGCGCGGCCGTCGCGCTGGCCCTGCGCATGCTGCCGGTGGCCGACGGTTCCGACATGGGCGGCTCCCTGCGCAATCCGGCCGCCTACGCCAATGTCTATGGCTTCCGGCCCAGCCAGGGCCGGGTACCCAAGTACCCGGCGCCCGAGCGCTTCTTCCAGCAGCTCGGGACCGAGGGGCCGATGGGGCGCACCGTCACCGACGTCGCCAGGCTACTGGCGGTGCAGGCCGGTCCCGACGCCCGCGCTCCGCTGTCGCTCGATGGCGACGGGGGCGCCGGCCTGTCGGCGGCGAGTCCGGCCCGGCCCGTCCGGATCGGCTGGCTCGCCGACCTCGATGGCTACCTGCCGATGGAGGCGGGCATCCTGCCGTTGTGCGAGGCCGCCCTTGCGGCCTTCGAGACCGCCGGCGCGCGCGTCGAGCCGCTGGGACGCGCCGCGCTGGGGGTCGCGCCCGAGTCGGTCTGGGAGGCCTGGATCCGCCTGCGCAGCCTGCTCGTCGGCGGTTCCCTGGCGGCGCACTACAAGGACCCCGCGCGGCGCGAGCTGCTCAAGCCCGAAGCGCAATGGGAAGTCGAGAACGCCATGCGCACCGGGGCGCTCGATGTATATGCCGCATCGGTGGTGCGCACCGCCCTGTTCGATGCGCTCGACGCCCTGTTCGGGCGCTTCGACCTCCTCGCCATGCCGAGTGCCCAGGTGTTCGCCTTCGATGTGCAACGGCACTGGCCCGACCAGGTCGCCGGCCGGGCGATGGACACCTACCATCGCTGGATGGAGGTCGTCATCTACGCGACCCTGGGCGGGTGCCCGGTGATCGGCGTGCCCGCCGGCTTCGACCCGGCGGGCCGGGCGATGGGAATGCAACTGATCGGCGCGCCGCGTCGCGACGGAGAGGTACTGCGGGCCGCCCGCCTGTACGAGGAAGCGACCGGCGGGCCCGGCGACCGCATGCCTGCGCTGGGCCGCACTGCCAGCGTGCGGTGATCCTCGGCCGCGCCCCTTGATCCTCAGCCGCGCCGGCGGCGCGCGATGATCAGCATGCCGACGCAGAGGCCCGCGGCGAGCATCCCCCAGCCATTGGACTCCTGCTGACGCTCGGCTGGCTCGCCCGCAGGCTTGCTGCGATGCACGATCGATATCGCCGGTGAGGTGACCGATGCCGTGCGCACCGGGTCCCCGGCTTCCTTGCGCCCCTGCTCGGCCGCCGAGGCGGTTGCCAAAGTCACTGCCGTCATGAGGAGCGCGGCGGCCACGGTTCTCGCGAACTTGATCATCCAGAGATTCCCAGCGGTGAGGGTCCCGCGTTGCGGCCGGTCCGGGCCTTGCAGGCCTGGCCGTTCCGATACGGGTTCCGACCGATTCTGGCGGGCCTATGGGGAACTTTCCGTGACATTCCGCATGTTCCGCGGAATTCCATTTTCCAGTGGACGTGCCGCAATGTGGGAACGACGATCTTATCGCATTGCAACATCGGGCTTCACGGACACGGGCTCGCGCGCGAGATCAGGCGGCCCTTCCCGCCCGCCGCATCGCATGGCTCGCGACCGTCTCGAGCAGCACGCGCAGATTGAAGGGCTTGGTCACGTAGTCGACGAAGCCCATCGCACGGTAGCGTGCGATTTCGTCCGGCAGCGCGTTGGCGCTCACGGCGATGCAGGGCACGGACTCGAGGCGCGGGATGCGGTGCAGTCGGCGCATGACCTCGTCGCCGGGAATCCCGGGCAGGTCGAGGTCGAGCAGCACCACGTCAGGGGGGTGCTGCCGCGCAGCCTCCAGACCCGTCGGTCCGTCGGGCGCGGCGCAGAACTCGTAGCCCGGCGTACGGTCGAAGAGGCTCTCCAGCACGGCGACATTGAGCCGGTTGTCCTCGACGTAGAGGACGCGAGTGCGACCCATCGCGACGGTCTTGCCATGCGTCGTGGATGCGACGGCGCAGGCCGCCTCGCCGGCGTCGACCGGGCACGCGGCATCGCGGGCGAGCAGGTCGATGCGCAGGAAGGCGCCGGTTCGCCCGGAGTCGGGCGCGACGAGGGAGCCGCCCATGCGCTCGACCAGGGCATGCGCGATCGCCAGCCCCAGGCCCTCGTCGCCAGGCCCCTTGCCCGTGCCGAGCCGGCCGCTCGGCGAGAACGGACTGAAGAGGAGCATGCGTTCGGCCTGGCCCAGCGCCGGCCCGCCGTCGGCGATCTCGATCCGCACCCCCGCGCCCGACGGGGTCGCCATGCGTTGGGCGCTGAGCCGGACCAGGCCGCCATCGGGGCTGCGGCCCAAGCAATGGTGCAGGAGCCGGTTGACCGCCTGGACCAGGGCCTCGGCGCTGCCGCGCACCGGGAGGTGCGGCTCGATCGCCGCCTCGATGCGAACGCCGCGGTTGCGGCCCAGTTCGCCGAACGCGGCGGCGCAGTGTTGCAAGGCTTCGGCTGCGTCGAAGCCTTCGCCGTCGGCCGTCGGCGGCGCCACGCCGATCCGGCTGAAGTCCAGCAGGTCGGCGAGCAGGCCCAGCAGGCGCGAACCGGCCGCGGCGATATGGCGCGCATGCTGGCGTACCGGATCGGGCAGCTCGGAGGGATGGCGCTCGATGAGCTGCGCGAAGCCCATCATGGCGTTGAGCGGCGAGCGCAGGTCGTGGCCCATGCGCAGGAGCATCTCGTTGTGCGTGCGCCGGGACTGCTCCACCGATTCGGCGCTGGCATCGGACATCGAGGCGACGATCGCGCGCGTGACGTCGAGCACGATCCCGGACATGCGCAGCGTCCGTCCCGATTCGTCGCGCTCGGCCCGTCCGCTGATGCGCAGGTGCCGGATCGAGCGATCGGGCCGGCGGATCCGGAAATGATGGTCGAGCGGCCGGCGCCCGGCCATGGCGTCGACCAGCGCGAGCCGGGTGGCGATCAGGTCGTCCGGTTCGACGAAGCGTAGCCAGCCATGCATCGTGCCATCGAAGTCATGGGCCTCGATGCCGAGCATGTCGAACGTCCGGCGGTTCCAGCTGACGCGGTCCCGCCGGACGTCGACTTCCCATACGCCGACTTCGCCCGCCTCGAGCGCGCGCATGATCCGTCGTGCCCGCCGCACGTCCCGGTCGGCCGGATGCCCGGCAGCCCGGCGAGGGCGGTCTTCGGCTGCGCCGCGAGGGCAGGATCCGGCCGGATGCCCTGGGGGCGGGGAGGAGGGTAGGCTGCCCATCGCCGTTACGTCATTCCGTACGATCGGGCCAGCATAGGCGGGCGCCCGGGCCGGGTCCCCCTCGCCCCGACGCACGGCTGTTGTGGGCCGGCGCCTGTCGATTCCGAACGGTCGTACTAAGATTCCCGGCGGTAGGTGTATTCTTCGGGTCGCGCCACGACCGGGCTGCGCAATCGCAGGACGAGCGCAACAACCAGCATGATGAAGATTCGATGTATTCCGGCGTCCCGGCCGGCTTGCCAGGGGGTGGGGGATTGAAGCGCCAGCCAGCGCACCCCCTGCTGGCGCTGCAGCTGCGCCGGGCGGGGATCGAGATCGAGGGCAGGGACCGGATCGAACCCGGGGCCGTTCGCCACCTGCTGGAGCAGGTCGATCGAACGTACGCGGAAACCGACCAGGCCATGCTGACGGTGCAGATGGCCGAGCGACGCTCGAGCCGTGAGCTCGCCGAGCTCTACCGCCAGCTCCAGCTGGAGCACGGCGAACTCGAAGCGACGGCGCGACAACGCGCCGCCGAGCTCGCGCTGAGCCAGGCCGAGCTCGCCAAGACCCAGCGCCTGGCCTCGATGGGCAACTGGCAGTACCTGCCGCAGCTGCGGCGCCTGGAAGTGTCGGACGAGCTCGCCACGCTGCTGGAGCTCGATGCCTCGGTTGCCGAGACCGGGCCGGCGACCCTCCTCGGGGCGATCTACGAGGACGACCGTCCGCGCGTGCGGCGACTCCTGTGGCACGCCATCCGCCGGCCGCTTTCGGTCGGTGACGAGTTGCGCGTGATCACCGTGGGCGGCGAAGTCCGATGGTTCATGTGCCGCATCGAGTCCGAGCTCGGTCCCGACTACCGGATCGCGCGCCTGCGCGGCAGTTTCATCGATGTCTCCGAGCGCCATCGCGCGCAGGCCCACATCGAGCACCTCGCCTACCACGACGAGCTGACGGGCCTGCCGAACCGGGCACGCTTCCGCGAACGGGTCGACCGCGCCATCGCGCATGCCCGTGAAACCGGCGATCGCTTCGCGGTGCTCTTCATCGATCTCGACGGCTTCAAGGTCATCAACGACTCGCTCGGCCACGATGTCGGGGACAAGGTGCTGGTCGAGATCGCGGCCCGCCTGTCCGAGGTGCATCGGGACGAGGACATGCTCTCGCGATTCGGTGGACCGGATCAGCGGGCGCGTCGATGCGGCGGCCGTCGCGCGCAAGATGCTCGATGCGATCGAGCGGCCCCTGCAGATCGGCTCGATCTCGGCCCAGCTCTCGGGCAGCGTCGGCGTCACGATATTCCCGGACGACGGCAAGGACACCGGCGAGCTGCTGCGCAACGCGGACGCCGCGATGTACGCGCGCAAGGCGATCGGTCGCCGTGGCGTGCACTTCTACACGCCGGAGATCAGCGCCCGCAGCCTGGAACGCCTGGAGATGGTCAACGAGCTGCGCCACGCGATCGAACGCGCCCAGTTCGTGCTTGCGTTCCAGCCCATCGTCGGCGCCAGCAGCGGCCGGATCGACGGTATCGAGGCGCTCGTGCGCTGGGCCCATCCGAAGCGGGGCATGGTCGAGCCGGGCCGCTTCATCCCGATCGCCGAGGAATCGGGCCTGATAGGCCCGATCGGGCGCCTGGTGATGCGCAAGGCCTGCCAGCAGCTCGCCAACTGGCGCCGCGCCGGCGCCGACCCGATCTACATCTCGGTCAACGTGTCCCCGGCGCAGTTCGAGAACGAGGACTTCATCGCGGAACTGCGCGAGCTGCTCGCCGCCACCGGACTGCCGCCTGGCCTGCTCCAGCTCGAGATCACCGAAGGCATGGTGATGGGCGACCCCGATCGTACGGCGAGCCTGCTGCGCAAGGTCAAGGCGCTCGGCGTGCGCCTGTCGCTCGACGATTTCGGCACCGGCCACTCATCGCTCGCCTACCTGCGGCGATTCCCGATCGACGTGATCAAGATCGACCGCAGCTTCGTCAACGACATCGTCGACAGCCGCGACGATGCACCGATCGTTCGCGCCATCATCGCGATCGCGGCGAGCATGGGGTCGGAGGTGATCGCGGAAGGGGTCGAGACGGAGCTGCAGCGCGACGTCCTGGTCAGCCTCGGATGCGACCGGATGCAGGGCTTCCTGTTCCACCGACCGATGCCCGCGACGCTGCTGGGCCCCACGATCGCCTCGGCGCAGCGCGTCAGCCGCCTGCGGCCGCCGGCGCGCATGCACGGCTGAGCCGGCGCCCGGGCGCGTCGTCAGGCCGGGCGCTCGCCGCAGACGGGGCAGCCCGGCGATCGCCGCAGCCCGATCTCGCTCCAGCGCATGCGCAAGGCGTCCAGCATCTGCAGCCGCCCGCTGGCCGGCTCGCCGAAGCCGCCCGCGATCTTGAGCGCCTCGGATGCCTGCACGGTGCCGATGATCCCGGTCAGCGGCGCGAAGACACCCATCGTCGCGCAATCGACCGTGGCGACTTCCTGGTCCGCGGGAAAGACGCAGTGGTAGCAGGCGCTGGCGGGATCGCGCAGGTCGAACACCGACACCTGGCCGTCGAAGCGGATCGCCGCGCCGCTCACCAGCGGGGCGCGATGGCGAACGCAGGCCCGATTGATCGCATGGCGGGTGGCGAAATCGTCGGTGCAGTCGAGCACGACCGTACTGTGTTCGGCCCATTCGTCGAGACATTCGTCGTCCAGGCGGGCATCGAGCGCAACGATCTCGATGCCGTCGTTGATGCCGTGCATCGCGACCTTGGCCGAACTCGCCTTCGGCCAGCCGAGCCGCTTGACGCGGTGGGCGATCTGGCGCTGCAGGTTGGTCGCGTCGACGTGGTCGCCATCGGCGATGACGATCCGGCCGATGCCGGAGGCCGCGAGGTACAGCGCCGCCGGTGAGCCGAGGCCGCCGGCGCCGACGATCAGGATGGTGGAGTCGAGCAGGCGCTGCTGTGCCTCGATGCCGATCTCGTCGAGCAGGATGTGCCTGCTGTAGCGCAGGAGCTGCTCGTCGTCCATCGCGCTCGGCCGCGGCGCGCCCGGGCCTACTTGGCCGGGGCCGGCGCCGCCTTGGATTCGGCTTCCTCGTCGGCCGCCTTGGCGACCATGACCGGCAGGCCCTTGAGGTGATTGAGCGCCTGCTTGAGCTGGTAGTCCTCGTCCGAGCCGAAGTCCACCGGCTTGCGCGCGGCGCGTGCGGCGTCGGCCGCTGCCTCGGCGGCCATGCGCTCGACGATGTCGTCGTGCTCGGGTTCGTTGCCGCCACGGTCGTTGCTGAGATGCCGGCTCAGGTCGGCCTCGCGGACCCGGAACTGGGCGTAGTTGCCATCCGGGCTCTCCTCGACCACGAAGTCGGGCTCGATGCCGCGAGCCTGGATCGAACGCCCATTGGGCGTGTAGTAGCGCGCGGTCGTGAGCTTGATCGCGGTATTGCTGTCGAGCGGCAGGATCGACTGCACCGAGCCCTTGCCGAAGGTCTGGGTGCCGAGGACCACGGCGCGGCCGTGGTCCTGCAGGGCGCCGGCGACGATCTCGGAGGCCGATGCCGACCCTGCATTGACCAGGACGACCATGGGCAGGGTCTTGGTGCTGGCCGGGAGGTTCGCGAGGACGTCCTCGCGGGTGCCACGCAGGTAGTCCTCCGGTGCCGCGAGGTACTTGCGCTTGGCATCCTCGGTGCGGCCATCGGTGGACACCACGGTGGCGCGCGGCTGCAGGAAGGCCGCGGAAACACCCACGGCACCGTGGAGCAGCCCGCCCGGGTCGTTGCGCAGGTCGAGCACGATGCCCTTGCGCATGCCCTCGGCGTCGAGCTTGCGAAGCGCGGTGGCGAGGTTCTCGACGGTGTGCTCCTGGAACTGGGTCACGCGCACGTAGCCGATGCCGTCGTCGAGCATCTTCCACTTGACCGACTTGACGTGGATGATGTCGCGCACGATGGGCACGATGATGGGCGTGGCCTCGCCCTTGCGCGAGATCGTGAGGACGATCTTCGTCTTGGGCTTGCCGCGCATCATCTTGACCGCTTCGCTGAGCGTCAGCCCCTTGGTGGGCGTGGTGTCGATCTTGATGATCAGGTCGCCGGCCTTGACACCGGCGCGCGCCGCCGGCGTGTCCTCGATCGGGGAGACGACCTTGACGAAGCCGTCCTCGGTGCCGACCTCGATGCCGAGGCCGCCGAACTCGCCCTGGGTGCCGACCTGGAGCTCGCGGAACGCATCCGCATCGAGATAGGCCGAATGCGGGTCGAGGCCCGACAGCATGCCGCTGATGGCCTCGGTCACGAGCTTGCGATCGGAGACCGGCTCGACGTAGTTGGACTTGATGGCGCCAAAGACCTCGGAGAACTGCTTGAGTTCATCGAGGGGAAGCCCGGCCACCTGGTCCCTTTGCGCGACCGCATTGATGCCAACGCTGATCAGCACGCCGGCGAAGGTGCCGATGCCGATGAGGCCGAATTGCTTGAGCTTGCTCTTCATCTACTGTCCGTGCGCGCGGCCGTGGCCGCAATCGACTCTGGTTACTGCTGGATAATGCGGCGGGCGCAGGAGCCGCGGGCGCTGGCTTGGGCGAACTCGCGGGCACGGACCCCCAGCCTGGCGCAGGCATTGACGCCAGTATAACGGCGTGGGCATGGCATGTGGGGGGCGGCCCCGCATGACCGGTGGGGTCGGCCCGCCAGCCGGAAGCGGTGGCGGGGCGCGCCTCCCGCCCGGGAAGCTGCCGTGGGCCGTCAGCGGGCCTTGCCCTGGGCGGCGACCGCCAGCTTGGCCGCCTCGATCTCGGCCTGGTCGCCGAGGTAGTAGTTGCGCAAGGGCTTGAGCTGGTCGTCGAGTTCGTACACCAGGGGCCGCGCCGTCGGGATGTTCAGGTGGACGATCTCCTCGTCGCCGACCTGGTCGAGGTGCTTGATCAGGGCCCTCAGGGAATTCCCGTGCGCCGCGACCAGCACCCGCCTGCCGGCGCGGATGGCGGGCGCGATCCGTTCCTCCCAGTAGGGGACCACGCGCTCGACCGTGTCCTTGAGGCATTCCGTGCGCGGCAGCAGCGCCGGATCGATGCCGGCGTAGCGCGGGTCGTCGTGCACGAGCCGTTCGTCGCCGTCCGGAAGCGGGTCGGGGGCGGTGGCGTAGGCGCGGCGCCAGACCAGCACCTGCTCGTCGCCGAAGCGGCGGGCCGTTTCCGCCTTGTTCAGTCCCTGCAGGGCGCCGTAGTGGCGTTCGTTGAGTCGCCATGAATGCTCGATCGGGAGCCACATCCGGTCCATGACGTCGAGGACGATCCAGAGCGTGCCGATCGCCCGGCGCAGCACGGAGGTGTAGGCGAGGTCGAAATCGAAGCCTTCGCTGCGCAGCAGCTCGCCGGCGCGGCGCGCCTCGGCCCGGCCGTTCTCGGTGAGGTCGACGTCGGTCCAGCCGGTGAAGCGGTTCTCGAGGTTCCACTGGCTTTCGCCGTGGCGCAGTAGGACGAGCTTGTGCATGGCGCTGGGGGTCCGTTCGCTGGGAGGTCGGTCGAGACGTCCCGGTCGACGTTCTCGGTCATGTGGACCGTCTATTTTATAATGACGCCTCGATTCGGTCGGAGTGACAACCTTGGATTTCTTCCTCAAGTTCGAGAACATGGCGCTGCTCTCGATCGCGATCATATCGGGCGGCATGTTGCTCTACCCGCTCCTGCAGCGCGGAATGGGCGGGGGCGCGGCCTCGCTCGACACGCTCGGCGCGACCCGCCTCATCAACGACGACAACCCGATCATCCTCGACGTGCGCAGCCCCGCGGAATACTCCGGCGGCCACCTGCCGAACGCCCGGAACATTCCGCTCGACGACCTGGACAAGCGGGCCGGCGAGCTGCCGGCCAAGCGCCCGGTGCTGCTCTGCTGCGCCAACGGCAGCCGCTCGGCGCGCGCCGCCCGGCAACTCAAGCAGGCCGGCCGCGAACAGGTGTTCAACCTCGGCGGCGGCCTGCAGGCCTGGCAGCAGGCCGGGCTCCCGGTGGCGCGATGAAGCCGGTGGTCGTCTATCGCACCGCATGGTGCCCGTACTGCCAGCGCGCCGAGGCCCTGCTGGCCGCCCGCGGCGTCGCCGCTCCACAGCTCATCGACCTCGACGACGAGCCCGGGCGGCGCAACGAGATGATCGAGCGTTCCGGGCGTTCCACCGTGCCCCAGATCTTCATCGGCGATGTCCACGTCGGTGGCTACGACGATCTCCATGCGCTCGACCTGCGCGGCGAGCTGGGGTCGCTGTTGCAGTCCTGACCCGCACTACGCGCGCCGTGCGCGCAAAACAGGCCGGCTTGCAGGGCCGGCCCCAACCAGGAGCCGAAATGGCCGAGCAGTCCCAGGATCCGGTTTTCGCGATCCAGCGTGTCTACCTGAAGGATCTCTCGCTCGAGATTCCGCATGCCCCGCAGATCTTCCTCGAGCAGAAGGGCTCCGAGATCGAGATCCAGCTCGACGTCGGTGGCGAGGCCATCGCCGATGGCGTCTACGAAAGCACCATCACGCTCACCGTCACCGCGAAGGTGGGTGACAAGACCCTGTTCCTCGTCGAGGCCAAGGAGGCCGGGATCTTCGAGATCCGCGGCATTCCCGAGGACCAGCTCCCGATGCTGCTGAACATCGTCTGCCCCAACGTCATCTATCCCTACCTGCGCTCCAACATCGCCGACACGATCCAGCGCACGGGCCTGCCGCCGGTGCACCTGGCCGAGATCAACTTCGAGGCGCTCTACCAGCAGCGCCTGCAACAGGAGGCAGCCCGCCGGGGGGCCGAAGGGGGCAGGAAGGACAATGGCGATTCCGGCATCATCCTGCCGCCCGGTGGCGGGCGCTGAGAGCCGGCCATGTCCCGCATCCGCTTCGGCTGGCTGCTGGTAGCCGCCGCCATCGGCCTGCCCGCGCTCGCGAGCGCCGCCCCGAAGTACCTCGAGGTCGCGGTCGCCGCGGCCGTGCTCTTCGACGCCCCGTCCGACAAGGCGAACAAGCGCTTCATCGTCACCGAGGCGACGCCGCTCGAGGTGCTCGCCAGCCTGCCGCCCTGGACCAAGGTCCGCGACGTCGACGGCTCCGTGAACTGGATCCGCACCAGCGAGCTGGGCGACGCCCGGCACGTCCTCGCAGTCGCGATGGCCACCGTGCGCGCCGCGCCGGCCGACACCTCCGCGGTGCGCTTCAAGGTGGCGCGCGGCGTGCTGCTCGAGCGCCTCGCGGAGCCTAGGGACGGCTGGGTCGAGGTTCGCCACCAGGGCACCACCGGGTTCGTGCGAACCGAGGAAGTCTGGGGCCAGTGAACGTCTCGGTACTGGGCGCCGGCGCCTGGGGCACGGCGATCGCGTGCCACGCGGCGCGGCGCCATCCGGTCCACCTCTGGGCGCGGGACGCCGTCCAGGCCCGGGACATGGCAAGGCGGCGCGAGAACGCCCGCTACCTGCCGGGCGCGGGCTTTCCCGAGGGCCTCGATGTCGGCGACGACCTTGCCGCCGCGCTGGCGGCCTGCGACGGGGGCCTGCTGCTGGTCGGCACGACGGTCGCGGGCCTCGGCCCGGTCCTCGCCGCTGTCGCCCACCATCTCGACGCCGGCCGGCCGGCCGCCAT
>DAIMFM010000052.1:0-12749 GCA_036724585.1 Burkholderiaceae bacterium
GCCTCGACCAGGTCCTCGTCCAGGCGCAGCCGACGGGCGATCGACCGGGCGATCTGCGCCACCTCGATCGAAAGCGTGAGCCGGGTGCGGAACAGGTCGCCCTCGTGGTTGACGAAGACCTGGGTCTTGTACTCGAGCCGGCGAAACGCGGTGGAGTGCACGATGCGGTCGCGATCGCGCTGGAAGTCGCTGCGCCCGGCGGCGGCCTCCTCCGCATGGCGGCGGCCGCGGCTGCGGCCGGGATCGGCGGCCCAGGCGGCGCGGCCGGCCATGGCCGTCAACCGATGCGGGCCGCGATGCTTGCGGCCACGTCCGCCTCGGGCGCGCGACGCACCACCGCCGTCCCCAGGCCCTCGAGCAGGACGAACTTCGGCACCCCCTGCTCGGCCTTCTTGTCGACGCGCATCAGTTCGAGATAACGCGCCACCGGCCAGTCGGGTCCGGCGACGGGCAGCCCGGCGGCGCCTATCGCCGCGACCAGCCGATCACGCTCGTCGGCCCCGAGCATGCCGAGCCGGGTCGAGAGCTCGGCCGCCATCACCATGCCGGCCCCGACGGCCTCGCCATGCAGCCATTGACCGTAGCCGAGGCCGGCCTCGATGGCATGGCCGAAGGTATGGCCGAAGTTCAGGATCGCCCGCAGGCCGCCTTCGCGTTCGTCGGCGGCCACGACGGCCGCCTTGATCTCGCACGAGCGGGCCACCGCGGGGATCATCGCCGCGGGCTCGCAGGCGGCCAGGCTCGCCATGTCGCGCTCGAGCGCCTCGAGGTACGCCGTGTCGGCGATCGCCCCGTGCTTGAGCATCTCGGCCAGGCCGGCGGCGATCTCCCGCTGCGGGAGGCTGCGGAGGCTGCCGACGTCGGCGAGCACCAGCCGTGGCTGGTGGAAGGCGCCGATCATGTTCTTGCCGGCGGGATGGTTGACCGCGGTCTTGCCGCCCACCGACGAATCGACCTGCGCGAGCAGGGTGGTCGGTACCTGGACGAAATCGATGCCACGCTGGTAGACGGCGGCGGCAAAGCCGGCGGTGTCGCCGATCACGCCGCCCCCGAGCGCCACGACCAGGCTCCGGCGGTCGAAGTGGGCGGCGAGCAGCGCATCGAAGACCCGGTTGAGCGATTCCCAGGTCTTGTACTGCTCGCCATCGGGCAGCTGCACCTCGACCAGCCCCGCGGCGAGCGGCTCGAGCTGGGCGCGCAGCGGCGCCAGGTAGCGGGCCGCCACGGTCGGGTTGGTGACGATGGCAACCTGCCGACCTTGCGCCAGCTCGCACAGGGGTTCGCAGCGTGATGCCAGCAGGCCCTCCCCGATCAGGATCGGGTAGCTGCGATCGCCCAGCGCGACATCGATCCGGTGGAGCATGTTCATTCCTGTGCGGGACGGGCCACGGCGCGCTCCGACATTGCGCCGCCCGACTGGAGCCAGGCGGCGATGTCGGCCGCCATGCGCTCGGCGGAGTGCCGCGTGCTGCGCATGCGGTGGTGGGCCACCTCCTCGTAGAGCGGCACCCGCGTCGCGAGAAGCCGCTCGAGGGTGCCCCGGGGATCGGGGTTCTGCAGCAGCGGGCGTACCTTGTCGTTGCGCAGCCGGTGCCAGAGCTCGCCGATGGAAGCGTCGAGGTAGATCACCAGCGCGGACTCGCGCATGGCGCGGCGGTTGTCGGGGTCGAGCACCGCCCCGCCGCCGGTGGCGACGACCACGTCGCGCATCGCCGCCAGCTCGGCCAGCAGCTTCGCCTCGCGCCGCCGGAAGCCGGGCTCGCCCTCGAGGTCGAAGATCGTCTCGATGGGCACCCCGCAACGGCGCTCCAGCTCCCGGTCGATGTCGATGAACTCGCAGCCGAGCATGCGCGCCAGCCGGCGGCCCACGGTCGACTTGCCGGCGCCGGGCATGCCGACGAGGAAGATGGGGCGCTCGAGGCGCCCGCTCGCGCGGCGTTCGGCATGTGCGGTGGAATCCTGGCTCACGATGACAAGGCGTCCGGGCAAATCAAAAAGCAGAGGGCCGGCGCAATGGCCGGCCCCCAAGCTTACCCGACGCGCTCGTCAGAGCGCCGGACAGCCGATTCCGGTACCAAAGGGACCGAGCGGGGACTGGTCCCCCGGCGGGGTGATGTCGGCACTCTGGATGTCGGCGGCGAGCACCGGCAGCCAGAAGTCGGCGACTGCAGTGCCCTCGGTACCGGCGGGCGCATTGATGGATACGCGCAGGCGATAGCGCACCCAGGCGCCGAAGCCCTGCGGATAGTTGATCTGGATCTTCGCCTCGCCGAACTGGTCGGTAACGCCGTCCGTGGAGGTCACCTTCCCTGCTGCCACTCCGCCCGGATCGAGGACGCCAATGGTGCCAATACCGGGGATGGTGATGTCCTCGCCCGGGTCGAGCAGGGCGTTGCGGTTCACGTCTTCGCTGGCGCAGCTCGCGTAGATCTGCTGCGTCCAGCCACTCCCGCCGCCACCGCTGATCCATTCGCCGGTCCGGAAACCGAGGGGTTCGAGCTGCGCGGTGACCGCGGCATTGGCAACCGGGGCGCCGCTCGAATCGGTCACCAGGGCGGTCCAGGGCATGCGGTAGGTGGTGGGGTCCGGTTCCTCGATGGTATTGCCGGTCCCGATGACGACGAACAGTCCCTGCCGCGCAGCGGTAAGCCGGGCCTCGGCCGTCGGCACCGCCGGTACGCCGTGCACGCTGGCCTGCAGTATCACACCGTCAGGCCCCGTGGTGCTCGCCCCGGGAATGAAGGAGGTAGTGGCGGCACCGGAACTGTCGGTCATCGCGAAGCCCGGTTCGATTCTGCCATTGGACGGATCGGATACCGAGCTGAAGTTGACGCGCACGTTCTTGACGGGGTTGTCGGCGGCATCGCGAACGACGGCGGTCAGCTGGCTCGAATTGGTGCCGGACGGCGACAGGTTGACGCCGACCACCGTCGGGCTCGCCTGCAAGGACAGCTTGGCCGGGGCTGTCGCAACGAACTCGACGACACGGGTGGCGGTAGCGTTGCCCGGCTCGGTGGCGATGATCGAAGCATAGCCAGCGGTCGGCGAAGTGACACTGACCGTCGCTACGCCGCTGGCATCGGTCACCGCGCTGGGCGCACTCAGCGCGCCGCGTGTTGCGGTGAACTCGATCGACTGGCCGACGACGGGGGACCCATTTGTCAGCAGTCGGACCTGCATCGAGTGCGCGACGTTGACGTCCAGGTTCGCGTTCTCGGCCGGGGAGATGAAATCGAGCTGGGTGCCAGATACCGTGATCGACCGGGTCGAGCTGACACCCAGGGCGGTGGCGGTCAGCACGTCGGCCCCGCCGACATTGCCGGTCACGCTGAAGGTCGCCTGTCCCTGGGAGTTGGTGACCGTGGGCGAGGTGGCGATCGTGTTGCCGCTGCTCGATGCGAGAGTCACCGGCACATTGGGGACCGCATTGCTCGAGGAATCACGCAGCGATACGGTGTAGGCGCTCGGCACAATGAAGGCGACGGTCTGCGGACCGTAGATCGAGATCGCCGTGCCGGCGACCTGGATCCCGCGAACCGCCTCGACGGCGCTGCCCTGGACGACCGCCCGCACATTGATCGTCCGGGCCTGCGGATCGGTGGTCGAGAGCAGGGCCACGGCCTTGCCGGTGGCGTCGGTGCGCGCGTTGCTGACCTGCAGCGTGGCGCCGGGGTCGTCGGTCGTGAACTCGACGTTCTGGTTGCCGAGCGCCCGGTTGCCAGCATCCTTGACGACCGCGGTGATCGTCGCCACCGAACTGCCGTCCGAGTCGAGCTCATTGGCATCCGAGCTCAGAGTGCGCGACTGCGCCTGGCTGCCGCCGAGCACGCCGCCGCCGCCCGCGCCCGCTCCCGAGCCGCCGCAGGCAGCGAGGGTGAGGAACAGCATCAAGGCCAGGAGCCAGGCGGCGATCGATCGGGGGCCGAAGCCCGCGGGTCTGGTTGTCATGGTCGAATTCCGTCTCTGGAGAGGGGTCCCGCGACTAGCGGGCGAGTGCCGTGTCCGTCACCACCCGTGGCGTGATAAACACGAGCAGCTCGGTACGGTCGTTGGTGCGGGAGTTGTTCTTGAAGGCGTGGCCGATGATCGGCAGGTCCCCGAGGAACGGCACCTTGTTGGTCTGGTTGCGCTCGATCTGCTCGTAGATGCCGCCGATCACGACGGTGCCGCCGTTCTCGACCAGCACCTGGGTCTGCACCCGCCGGGTGTCGATCGCGAAGCCGGCCGATGTCTGGATGCCGACCGCATCGCGGTTGACCTCGACCTCGAGGATCACGTTGCCTTCCGGGGTGATCTGCGGGGTCACCTCGAGCTTCAGGTTGGCCTTGCGGAACGTCACCGCGGTGGCGCCGCTGGAGGTCGACTCCTGGTACGGAAGTTCCGTCCCCTGCTCGATGATCGCCTTGCCCTGGTCGGCGGTCAGCACGCGCGGCGACGAGACTACCTTGCCGCGCTGGTCGGCCTCGAGGGCGGAGACCTCGAGGTTCAGGAAGCGGGTCAGGCTCGAGCCGAACAGGCTGATCGCGAAGCTCGCGGGGGCGGCACCGCCGATGTTGGCGGCCGGCAGGTTGACGAAGTTGGTGTTGTCGATCGCGGTCGCCCGGCCGATCCCGACGGCGCTCAGGCCATCGAGGCCCGAACCCAGCTGCGAGGAGAGGTCGGCCGCGCCGCTCAGGTTGCCCGAGATCGTGGCGTAGCCACCGGGGACCCGGGAGCCGGCGCCATAGACCGGCACGTTGAGGGCGGTGGCCGCGCCGGTCACCGGGTCGGTGATCGACGTGGTCCGGTAGATGGTCGAGCGCAGGTCGTTGTAGCCGAGCTTCACGCCGAGGTTGCGCGAGAAGCGGTCATCGGCCTCGACGATGCGCGCCTCGATCAGCACCTGCCGCACCGGGATGTCGATCTGGTTGATCAGCTTGCGCACGTCCTCGAGCCGCGAGGCGATGTCCTGGACGAAGAGCTTGTTGGTGCGCTGGTCGATCACCACGCTGCCGCGCTTGGAGAGCACGCGCTGCGTCTCGCTCGCGAGCAGCTTCTGCAGGTTCTCGGCCTTCTGGTAGTTGAGCTGGAAGGTCTCGGTGCGCAGCGGCTCGATCTCCGCGATCTGCTGCCGGGCCTCGAGCTCGAGCTTCTCCTTGGCAGCGAGCTCCTCCTGGGGCGCGATCAGCAGCACATTGCCGTTCTTGCGCATGTCCAGGCCCTTGGACTGCAGGACGATGTCGAGCGCCTGGTCCCAGGGCACATCCTTGAGCCGCAGGGTGAGCGTGCCCTCGACCGAGTCGCTGGTGACGATGTTCAGGTTCGTGAAGTCGGCGATGACCTGCAGCAGCGCGCGCACGTCGACGTTCTGGAAGTTGAGCGACAGGCGCTCGCCGCGGTAGCCGCTGCCGGAACCCTGGGTGAGCTTGGTCGGATCCTCCTTGAGCGGCTTCACCTCGAGGACGAACTGGTTGTCGCTCTGGTAGGCGTTGTGCTCCCACAGGCCGCTCGGCTCGATCACGAGGCGCGCGCCTTCCGGGCGCTGCATCGAGCGCACCGCGCGCACCGGCGTGCCGAAGTCGCCCACGTCGAGGCGCCGCACCAGGTTGTCGGGAAGCTGCGCGTTCTGGAAGTCGACGATGATCGTCTGGCCCTGCTGGCGGATGTCGACCCCGACGTTGTTGTCCGACAGCGTGACGAGCACGCGGCCGGCGCCGTTCTCGCCGCGGCGGAAGTCGATGTCGCGAAGCGCATGGACGACGTTGCCGATGCGGGGCTCGGGCTTGGCGAACGTATAGCTGGCCGGCTTGGCGGCGGTGTCGGCCGCGGTCGGGGTCGGCTCCAGGGTGACGAGCACGTCGCGCCCGTCGATCTCCGTCTTGTAGCCGACCGGCCGCTTCAGGCTCAGGACGAGCCGCGCGCGATTGCTGGCCGTGACGATGTTGACCTTGCGCACGTCGCCCTGGCTCAGCTCGTAGCTGCTGCGCCCGGTGTCGTTCGCGGTGTCGGCGAAGTCGAGCGCGATCCGCGGCGGATTGGCGATGGTGAAGCCCGCCGGCGGATTGGCCGGCGGCTTTGCCATGGTGATCCGCAGGTAGGTCGCGTCGCCCTGGCGGGTGCTCGTGACCGACTCGATCGAATTGGATTCGGCCCGCGCCACCTGCGGCGCGACCGTGGCGATGGTGGCGACCAGGGCCGCCGTACCGACGCTCGCGAACATCCCCCGGCAGACCGCGACGAACCCGACGCGGCGCCATGCCCCCGGCATCATTCTCATTGTTGAGTCTCCTGAAGCCGGAGCGACGATTCCCGCCTCGTCCAGTCGCCGGCTGCGTCCCGCACCAGTTCGGTCAGTACGACCTCGTTCTCGTTGATGCTTGTGATTCGACCATGATTCTGGCCGGCGTGGTTGCCAACCGTCGCCTGGTACACCTTGCTGTCGACCCGGAGCAAGGCGGCGTTGCTGCGCGCGTTGCGGATATGGCCGACCATCTCGATCTGTTCCAGCGGGAAGCTCTCGAGGAACTCTCGCGTGCGCTTCATGTCCGGGGCCAGCCCGCTGCGCGGCGACTCCATCAGCCGCTCGAACGCGGCCGCGAGCTTCTTGCGCGAGAACGGGTCGATCTCGTCCTCGGCGGCGTAGTGGAACGGCGGGAAATGCTTCGGTTCGGGGACCGTGGTGCGGATCGGCTGCGTCGTGTTGCGCACCTCCTGCATCCACGTGACCAGCTCGCCATGGTCGTCGGCGCACGCGCCGAGGGCGGTGGCGGCGACGACTGCCGCCGCCAGCCGCATGATCGATTGCATGCTCACTTGCGGGCCCCCGCCTTCTTGGCCGCCGCGGCCTGGCGCCGCTGTTCGGCGATCTCTTCCTGGTCGAGATACCGGTAGGTCTTGGCGACGGCCTGCATCGCCAGCTTGCCGGTCTTGTCGTTCTCTTCGATGCGGATGTTCTCGAGCGTCACGATCCGGGCGAGGTTCGAGAGGTCGCTCGTGAAGGAACCGAGGTCGTGGTAGTTGCCTGCCAGCCGGATGTCGATCGGCAGCTCCGCGTAGTATTCCTTGACCAGCACCTGGCCCGGCTTGAACAGCTCGAACTGCAGGCCTCGGCCGACGCCGGCCTGGTTGATGTCCGTGAGCAGCGCGTCCATCTCGGCCTTGCTCGGCAGCTGGCGCTCGAGCTGTCCCACGTACTGGGCGACCTGCTCCTTCTGCTTGCGCAGCACCTCGAGGTTGACCGCCTGGCGCATCTTGTCGCGGTACTGCTCCTTGAGCTGGACCTCCTTCGCGCGGCCGGCCTCGAGTTCCTCGACCAGGCCCTTCCAGTAGAAGAAGTACGCGAACACCACGATCAGCGCGAAGATGGCGGCGAGCAGGAGCGACCGGGGCAGGCCGGGCCAGAGGCCGGGATGGCGGCCGTCGAGCCCGATGAACTGCTCCCGGATGGCCTCGATATCGATGTCCAGGTTCTTGTGCGCCATGTCAGTCCCTTGCCACCTGGGCGGCCGGTACCGCGCCCGCCACCGTGGCCGGCGCGCCATCCTTGTCCGGGTCGACGAGCGAGCGCACGACGGCGTTGAGCGAGAACTCGTAGATCCGGCGCTCTTCCGCGTCCTTGCCGCTGCCGGACTTCAGGTCCACCGCCTTGATCTCGGTGAGCTCCGGCTTCTCCATCCATTCGGTGCGACTGGCGAGGTTGCGCAGGAACTCGGCGACATGCTCGTTCGTCTGGGCGTAGCCGACGACCGCAAGCCGGCGCTCGGTCTGGCCCAGGGACTTGAGGTAGATGCCCTCCGGCGTGTTGTGCACCAGCTCGTCCAGCAGGTGTACCGGGATCGTCCGGTTGCTCTGCAGCTCCTCGACGGCCTGCTGGCGCGCCCTGAGCGCGTCGATCTCGGCGCGCAGCGTCGCGATCTCGCGGATCTGCTCGTCGAGCTTGGCGTTCTCGGCCTGGATGAACTGGTTGCGCCGGTCCTGCGCGTCGATCTTCGAGTTGATCCCGAAGCCGACCGCGAGGGCGACCGCCGCGCCGGCGAGGGCGACCATGGCGCCCAGCGCCACGAAGTCGCGCTTGCGCCGCTCGCGGCGCGCCTCGCGATGGGGGAGGAGGTTGATACGGATCATGGGTCGAACCGCCGCATGGCAAGGCCGGTCGCGACCAGCAGGGCCGGCGCATCGGTGCGCAGCTGCCGCTCGCGAAGGTTGCCGGCGATCTCCATGCCCTGGAACGGGCTGAAGAGTTCGGTCGGCACCTGGGTCCGCTCGGCGACCGCCTCCGCGAGACCGGGCACCACCGACGAGCCGCCGGCAAGGAAGATCTGTCGACGCGGGTATAGGGCGTCGAGGTGAAGAAGAACTGCAGCGCCCGACCGATGTCGGTGGCGCCCTGGCCGATGAAGGGCCGCAGCAGTTCCTCCTCGTAGCCGTCGGGCAGTTCGCCTGCGCGCTTCTTCGATTCGGCTTCTTCCGCGCCGAGGCCGTAGAGGCGCATGATGTCCTGCGTGAGCTGGTTGCCGCCGAAGGACTGCTCGCGCTCGAAGATCGTCTGGCCGTTGAGCACGATCGTCAGGTAGGTCGAGCTCTGCCCCACCATCGCCACCGCGATGATCTGGCCCTGGCCGTTGTTGGGCAGGAAGGAGGTGACGTAGTCGACCGAGGCGCGGATCGCGTAGGGCTCGACGTCGATCACCACCGGCTTGACCCCGGCCATCTCGGCGACCGCCACGCAGTCCTCGACCTTCTCCTTGCGCGAGGCGGCGAGCAGGACATCGACCTCATCCTCCGAACTGGCGGAAGGGCCGATGATCTGGAAGTCGATGTTGACCTCGTCGATCGGGAACGGGATGTACTGGCTCGCCTCGGACTCGACCTGGAACTCGTAGTCCTCTTCGCGCAGGCCCGCCGGCAGCATGATCTTCTTGGTGATCACCGCCGACGAGGGCAGCGCCATCGCGACGTCGCGCCCCTTGGACTGCGCCCGCCGCAGCGCCTTGGACAGCGCATCGGCGACTGCCTCGGGCTTCTCGATCGTGCCGTCGACGATTGCACCTCGCTCGACCGGCTCGATCGCATAGCGTTCGAGCTTCATGGCGGTCTTCGCGCCGGTCCCGAGCTCCACGACCTTCACGCTCGAGGCGCTGAGGTCGACCCCGACCAGTGGCGGGATCGAGCGCCGGAAAAAACTGGGTAGCATCAGTGCCATTCAGCCCCTGCTTCAGTGCGGGATCCGGGGTCGCCGGACGCGATAGACGAAGCAAATTCTGTTAAAATTTAGTGATTTACAGCAATTTTTTACAAACTACATTAAATGCTAGCAATCAGAGCCCTTGACACGCAAGCACTTCGACGATCAAGAACTGGTTGCTGTCGATCACTTGTCGCGAGCGTACGACCAAGCGCGAGTGCCGCGTCGGTCGGCCCGTATAATCGGCCGAATCCATCCGACAGACGTATCGAGGGCTGTCGGGAATCCTTAGCGAAATGCCCCTGATGCGCTCTGCGCACAACACCGCGAAATCCCAGCGCGGCTTCAGCGTCGCGCGACTCCTCGCCGTCCTCGCCGCCATTCCGGTCACCGCCCTGGTCTGCGCCGGGCTGCTCACCATGCTGGCGGTGATCCTGACCAACGACCGCCTGCCGCAGCTCGACGCGCTGCTCGACTACCGCCCGCAGATCCCGATGCGGGTCTATTCGGCCGACGGCAAGCTCATCGGCGAGTTCGGCGAGGAACGCCGCACCTTCGTGCGCATCGAGGACGTCCCGGACGTCATGAAGCACGCCGTCCTCGCGGCGGAGGACGCGCGCTTCTACGAGCACGGCGGCGTCGACCCGGTGGGCGTCGTGCGCGCCCTGATCGCCAACCTGTCCGCGGGGACCATCAAGCACCCTGACGATGCAGCTCGCGCGCGAGTTCTTCCTGTCGCCCGAGCGCACCTACGCACGCAAGGTCACCGAAGCGCTGCTGGCGCTGCGCATCGAGGACACGCTCACCAAGGACGAGATCCTCGAGCTCTACCTCAACCAGATCTTCCTCGGCAAGCGCGCCTACGGGTTCGCGGCAGCGGCGCGCACCTACTTCGACAAGCCGCTTGCCGAACTCAATGCGGCCGAGGCGGCGATGCTCGCCGGCCTGCCGAAGGCGCCCTCGCGCTACAACCCCTTCGCCAACCGCGAGCGGGCGACCGAGAGGCAGCGCTACATCCTGCGGCGCATGCGCGAGAACAACTTCCTCACCGAGGAGCAGTACCGCATCGCGCTCGACACGCCGCTCAAGTACGCCACCCCGCGCAGCGGCCTCGAGGACGAGGAGGATCTCGCGCCCTACGTCGCCGAGCTCGCCCGCCAGCTCACGCAGGCGATCTTCGAGGGGGATTCCTATACCGCCGGGCTGCGCGTCTACACCACGATCGATACCCGCGACCAGGAAGCCGCCCGCAATGCGCTGCGCCAGGGGGTCATCGACTACGACACCAAGCACGGCTACCGCGGCCCCGAGGCCTACGTCCAGCTGCCCGACGACCCCGAAGCCGCCCGGGCGGCCATCGAGGAGGCGGTCGACGAGGCCGGGACCATCAACGAGTTCATCCCGGCGGTCGTGACCGCCGTCTCGGCCAAGTCGGTCACGGTCAGCCGTGGTGACGGCACCGAGCCGATCGAGATCTCCGGCAAGGGCCTCGACTTCGTCAAGCGGGCCCTGGGCAGCCGCGCGCCGGCGGCGATCCGCCTGCAGCCGGGCGCCCTGGTGCGCATCATCCAGGAGAAGGCCAGCTGGCGGATCGCCCAGCTGCCCCAGGTGCAGTCGGCCTTCATCGCGATCGATACCGACGACGGCGCCGTACGCGCCCTGGTCGGCGGCTACGACTTCGAGCGCAACAAGTTCAACCGCGTCACCCAGGCCTGGCGCCAGCCCGGCTCCTCGTTCAAGCCCTTCATCTATTCGGCCGCGCTGGAGAAGGGCTTCATGGTCAGCACGATCATCAACGATGCGCCCTTCTCGATCGACCCCGCGCTCACCGGCGGCGAGCTGTGGGAGCCCAAGAACTACGACGGCAAGTTCGAGGGCCCCATGACCATGGCCGAGGCCCTGGCGCGCTCCAAGAACATGGTCTCGATCCGGATCCTGCAACAGATCGGGCCCGACTACGCCCAGGACTACATCGCCCGCTTCGGCTTCGATCCCCAGCGCCACCCGGCCTACCTGACGATGGCGCTGGGCGCCGGCGCGGTCACGCCGTGGCAGATGGCCGGCGGCTTTTCCACCTTCGCCAACGGCGGCTACCGGGTCGAACCCTACATCGTCTCGAAGATCACGAACGCGGCGGGCGAGGTCCTCGCGGCCGCCAAGCCGCGGCACGCCGGCGATCCGCACAACCGGGCGATCGACCCGCGCAACGCCTTCATCATGGACACGATGCTGCGCGACGTGGTCAGGCACGGCACCGGGCGACGCGCCCGGTCGCTCGTCAAGCGCAACGACCTTGCCGGCAAGACCGGCACCACCAACGATTCCTTCGACGCCTGGTTCGCCGGCTACCAGCACGACATCGCCGCGGTCGCCTGGGTGGGCTTCGACCAGCCGCGCAAGCTCGGCAATCGCGAAACCGGCGGCGGGCTCGCCCTGCCGATCTGGGCCGACTACATGAAGGTCGCCCTCGACGACAAGCCCGAATACACGCCCGATCCGCCGCAGGGTGTCGTGCAGATCGGCAGCGACTGGTACTACAGCGAAACCCGGCCTGGCCAGGGCATCGCGACCGTCGGCCTGATGGAGGGCGGCGTCGCCTCCGGCGACAACGCCGACCAGATCCGCGACCAGCTGTTCTGAGGCCCGCGAGCTTGCCTGGGCGCCGGCGGGCGCGTGCTAGACTGCCTCGCAAATGGTCAAGCGCGGTCGTCATCGAACCCTGGTCCTGGCGGCCCTCCTGACGGGCGTCCTCGGCCTGGGCGCTTGCGGCATGCGCGGCCCCCTCTACCTGCCGCCGCCCCCGGGCCCGGCGCCGGAGAAAGTGCCGGAGATGCCGATCCCCGACCAGGACGACGCACGGCGCTGACCGCTTCCCGCCGCCATCCTTCAAGAGAGTCAAGCCCGATGCCGTGGTATGCCCATCGCGATGGCGAGCTGTTCGCCGAAGACGTCCGGCTCGCCGACATCGCCGAGCGCTATGGCACCCCGACCTTCGTGTACTCGGCCGGCGCGATCCGCGAAGCCTACCGGGAGTTCGCCGACGCCTGCGCCGGGCGGCGGGTGACGATCTGCTACGCACTCAAGGCGAACTCGAATCTCGCGGTCATCGACCTCCTGGCTCGCGAGGGGGCCGGCTTCGACATCGTCTCCCTGGGGGAGCTTCGCCGCGTGCTGGCGATCGGCGGCGACCCGGCACGGGTCGTGTTCTCCGGCGTCGGCAAGTCCGCCCACGAGATGCGCGAGGCGCTCGAGGCGGACGTGGGCTGCTTCAATGTCGAGTCGCAGCCCGAGATCGAGCGCCTCTCCGCGGTGGCCACCGAGCTCGGCCGTCGCGCCCCGGTCTCCCTGCGGGTCAACCCGGACGTGGACGCCGGCACCCATCCGTACATCTCGACGGGCATGCGGCAGAACAAGTTCGGCATCGCCCACGAGCACGCACTCGAGACCTACCGGCTCGCGAGCCGCCTGCCCGGGATCGAGGTGGTCGGGATCGACTGCCACATCGGCTCGCAGATCACCGAGATCGCCCCCTTCCTGGCGGCGGCCGACCGTGTCGCCGCCCTCGTCGACGACCTGCGCGCCGCCG
>DAIMFM010000052.1:12759-14572 GCA_036724585.1 Burkholderiaceae bacterium
TCGACCTCGGCGGCGGACTCGGCATCCGCTACCGCGACGAGCAGCCACCGTCGCGGCGGGCACTGGTCCAGGCCGTGCTCGGCCGCCTCGACGAGCGCTTCGGCGCCGGACGCTACGGGATCATGTTCGAGTTCGGGCGCTCGCTCGTGGGCAACGCCGGCCTGCTGCTCACCCGGGTCGAATACCTGAAGCAGGCCAGCGAGCGGCGCTTCGCCATCGTCGACGCCGCCATGAACGACCTGATCCGGCCCAGCCTGTACGACGCCTGGCACGGCGTCGTGCCGCTACGGCCACGCACGGGCGAGGCCCTGGCGTACGACATCGTCGGGCCGGTCTGCGAGTCCGGCGACTGGCTCGCCCGCGATCGCATGCTGTGCCTCGAAGCCGACGACCTCCTCGCCATCGAATCGGCCGGCGCCTACGCCATGGTGATGAGCTCGAACTACAACTCGCGCGGCCGGGCCGCCGAGGTCATGGTGGACGGCGGGCGCGCGCAGCTCGTGCGCGAACGCGAGTCGCTCGAGTCGCTCTATGCGCTCGAGCGCACGCTCGACACCGGCCCGGCCTGAGCGACCCGAAGCCCCCGGATCACGCGCGCTTGCCGGCACGGGCGCGCCGCAGGATGCGCGCCAGCAGCAGTACGGCGACGATCGCCGCGTAGATGGCCGGCTCGCCGATGTCGTTCTTGCCGGCCTTGTGCCACCAGAAGTGCAGGACGGCGACCGGCACCAGCAGGTAGACGAGCCGGTGCAGGCGCTGCCAGCTCGAACCGAGCCGCCGCATGGCGAAGCGGTTCGATGTCAGCGCAAGCGGGACCATCGCCAGCCAGGCGACGAATCCGGCGGCGATGAACGGCCGCTCGAGGATGTCCGCGACGATGGCGAACGGGTCGAACCACTGGTCGAGCCAGATGTACATGAGGAAGTGCAGGCTGCCGTAGAAGAAGGCATAGAGGCCGAGCATCCGGCGCAGGCGGACGATGGCGCTAGGCGCACCCAGCCATCGCAGCGGGCTGATCGCGAGCGTCAGGCACAGGAACACGAGCGTCCAGGTACCGAGCGAGCGGGTGACGAACTCGACCGGATTGGCGCCCAGGCCATCGCCCATGCCGAGCACGACGAGGCGCAGCAGCGGCAGCAGCGAGGCCACGAAGACGCCGACGCGGACCAGGCCGAACGAATTCGCGGGCCGACGGCCGGTCGGGCTGGCCGCCCGCGGCCGCGCGAGCTGCCCGGCGCGCACCAGCTCGCGCGGGCGCATCAGTAGTGCCGGCGCAGGTCCATCCCGGCGTAGAGCGAGGCGACCTGGTCGGCATAGCCGTTGAACATCAGGGTCTTGCGCTTGCGGGTGAAGAAACCGTCTTCGCCGATGCGTCGCTCGGTTGCCTGTGACCAGCGCGGATGCGGGACATCGGGATTGACGTTGGAATAGAAGCCGTACTCCCGCGGCGCCGCGATATGCCAGGTGGTCATCGGCTGCTTCTCGACGAAGCGGATGGCCACCAGCGACTTGCCACTCTTGAAGCCGTACTTCCAGGGGACGACGATGCGCACCGGCGCCCCGTTCTGGTTCGGCAGGACTTCCCCGTAGAGGCCGAAGCAAAGCAGACCCCGGGCTTCGCGACCGCGCCTTCGATGCTGACCGTCCATGGCCGCGTCTTGAGGCGATGGGCGTTGCTGGCCGGGTCCCCCTTGCCGGTGCCGAATTCGTAGTAGTTGTTGTAGGTGGTGATGTCCTCGTACGACGTACGCGGCTCGTCGGTGGAAAGCGGGCTGGGGCGCGCCGCGAGCGCGGCCGAGGGTTCGGTGGCGCG
>DAIMFM010000053.1:0-5170 GCA_036724585.1 Burkholderiaceae bacterium
ATGCGGCATCGCAACCAGGCCGGCCCGCCGTCTGGCGCGCCACCCCGGCACGGGGCAGCGCCGCCCACGGGCCCGTCGCCGCGACGGAAATCGCGCACAATCGGGGCCTCGGGAGGCCCGGGGGCGGCCCGGGCGCGCACGGCGCAACTGTTGCGGAGATACGGAAAATGCAGTGCAAGGTCCGGTGGACCGGCGGTGCCGGCATGAGCTTCCTCGCCGAAACGGGCAGCGGGCACGCCGTCGTGATGGACGGGGCGGCGGAGGGAGGCGGCAACAACCTCGCCCCGCGCCCGATGGAAATGGTGCTCCTGGGCACCGGCGGGTGCACCGCCTATGACGTCGTGCTCATCCTGCGCAAGAGTGGCCAGGCGATCAGCGGCTGCGAACTGCGGCTCGAATCGGAACGGGCCGACACCGATCCGAAGATTTTCACGAAGATCCACCTGCACTTCGTGCTCAGCGGCGCCGGCCTCAGGCCGAACCTGGTCGAGCATGCGATTCGCCGGTCCCACGAGAAGTACTGCTCGGCGACCGCAATGCTCGCCTCGACCGCGAAGATCACCACCAGCTGGGAGATCGTGGACGACCCGGCCGGTCCCGTGCCCGACGCTACACGTACCGAGCCACCGATGTCATGAACTTCGCGCAGGCCCGCATCATGGCCGGCACGGGGGGTGGCAGCCGGACCGCGCCGCGCTCGCGCGCGGCGGCGGCATGCGCCATTTCGTCGCGCTTCATCTGCAGGAGGATCGCCCGCGAACGGGTATCGGCCGCCGGCAGCGCATCGAGGTGGCCCGCCAGGTGCGCCTCGACCTGTCTTTCGGTCTCGTCGACGAAGCCCAGGCTCACCCCATCGCCGATACGGCCCGCGATTGCCCCGAGCGCGAAGGAGCCCGCATACCAGAACGGATTGAGCAGCGACGTTCGGTCGCCGAGTTCCTCGAGCCGCTCCCGGGTCCAGGCGAGATGGTCGGCTTCCTCGCGCGCCGCGGCGAGCAGGTGGCGTCGCACCGATTCGGTGCGGCAGGTCAGCGCCTGTCCCTCGTAGAGGGCCTGCGCACAGACCTCCCCGACGTGGTCCACCCGCAGCAGCTCGCCGACCCGACGCGCCTCGCCATGCGAAAGCTCGATCGCCTCGGCCGGCGGCCCGGGCACCGGCCGCGAGGCGGGTCCCTGGGCGGCCAGCGTGCGCAGGGCGGTATCCATTGCGCCGCAAAGCCGTTCCAGGGCATTGGCCGGTCGCCGCAGTTCGCCGCGGCTCGCTGGACTATTCGATTTCATGAAGGCTCCTGCCCTGATTGTCGCGCAAGTTTTCGCCGGGGCGACAGCCTGCCTCTTTCCGGTGAGGCCTTGCCGTTCGGCTTGCAGTACCGCGGCCTTGCGAAGGCTTGTTGTTGCCAAACGACATGTTTGGGCGATTTTCGGCCGCCGGGTGTCGCGCTGCTTTGAGTCCCCATCGATTTTGGCGAGAATGACTTGGACTTCAAACCGGGGATGGGCAACAGCCAGGCTCGGGGAGTTGCGGCAGCGTGGAGGCTGCCGATTGATTCCAGAAACTTAGGAGATTGATCAATGAAGAAATCGCTAATTGCAGCTGCCGTGGTTGCGGCGCTGCCGGCGTTTGCCCAGGCACAGACCAACGTCACGATGTACGGGATCGTCGATGCATCGGTCAACGTCATCGACCTCGGCGAGAACAGCCGTAACGCACTTGTCGTGGGCACCGGCACGATGTCCACCAGCCGCTGGGGTGTCCGTGGTTCGGAAGACCTCGGTGGTGGCCTGAAGGCCATCTTCCAGCTCGAGGCCGAAGTCGGCGTCGACGATGGCGCCAACAACAGCGGCGCGTTCTGGCAGCGGACCGCGCAGGTCGGCCTGTCGGGCGGCTTCGGTACGGTCAAGCTGGGTCGCGGCTACACCCCCGCGTTCCGCATGCACGGCACCTGGGACGCCCTCAGCTACGGCCTGTTCAACAACCTGCAGACCGCGACGGTGCCCCACGGCGCCGGTGGTGCCGACACGGCGCAGACCCGGTTCTCCAACGGTATCTACTACGATTCGCCGTCCTTCGGTGGCGTGACGATCAACGCGGCCTACCAGGCTGGCGAGGCGACCGACGAGACGACGACCGACCGCAGCTCCGGCGAAGGTTGGGACATCTCGGTTGGCTACAAGGGCGGCCCGCTGCACATCGGCGGCTACTACCAGGTCACCAAGGACACCACGCTGCAGGCCAACGAGACCGAGCGCTACGGTATCGGTGGTGGCTACCAGTTCGGCGCCTTCAAGCTGGTCGCTGGCTACTCGGAGTCCGATCCTGACCTGGCCGGCCTGGACGGCTACTCGGCCGCCAGCATCGGTGCCGTCATGAAGCTGGGCACGGGCAGCATCCACGCCCAGTACATCGCGCTCGGCAACGAAGATCAGAGCAACGCCGACGCCGACGCACTGGCCTTGGCCTACGTGCATCCGATGTCCAAGCGTACGAACCTGTACGCCCAGTTCGGTATCACGAAGAACGACGACAACGGCACCTTCGGGATGCGCACGGGTCAGGAAAGCTTCCTGGCCGACGCCCCGGGCTCCGACGTCAAGGGCTTCGGTGTGGGTGTGCGCCACGTCTTCTGATCGGGCGCCGGTCTAGACCGGTACTCGCAAGAGACGAAAGCGCCGGGGGCAACCCCGGCGCTTTTTTTGTCCCCGGGCCGTCCCGGGACGAGAAAGCGCCCTCTCGGGGAAGCGAGCCGAAAGCGCAATATGGGGGCTTTCCTGTCGCTCCCGCGCCGCCTCTCGTCGGCCGTGGGTCGGCGGCATGCCCTTGATCGACATAGGCTTTGCGCGTTCCCTCCGCAACCGAGGACCGGGCATGCCGCATCGACGCCGAGGACCGGGCGCCACCCAGGGCGGCGACTATTTCCCGTACGCCGCCGCGGCGCTGGCCGGCTTCATTGTCTGCGTTGCGCTGACGATGACTTCGGGCGGCCGCGAGGCGATCGACACAGCCGCCTACTTCCCGCTCGGGGTTCCGCTCATGGCCGCCGCGATCTTCGTGATCAGCTACGCCTTTCCCCTGCGGGCCTGGCGCTGGACGCTGAGCATGGCAGCGGGCCAGCTGCTGGCCATGCTGCTGGCGGGCTCCTCGCTGAACCTGTGGCCGCTTGCGATCGTCGCGATGCTGGTCTATTCCACGCCGCAATTCCTGGCGGGATTCGCGGGCTCCAGGCTCGGCATGCGCCGGATGCCGCGCTAGCCCCGCAACGAGCGGCATCGCCCTGCTGGTGTGGGGCGTCTTCGCGCTGGCCGGCCTGGCCGAGCCGATGCCGCTCTCCTGAAGCTTCTTCAGGCGACCTTCGACTCGGCGTCGCGCAGTTCGCGGCGCAGGATCTTGCCGACGTTGGTCTTGGGCAATTCGGCGCGAAACTCGATGTACCTGGGGCGCTTGTAGCCGGTGACCCTCTCGCGCATGAACCCGAGCAGCTCGTCTTCGGTCAGGGAGTCGTCCTTCTTGACCACGAACAGCTTGACCGCCTCGCCCGACTTCTCGTCGGGCACCCCGACCGCGGCGGCCTCGAGCACGCCGGGATGGGTGCTCGCGACTTCCTCGATCTCGTTCGGATAGACGTTGAAGCCGGAGACCAGGATCATGTCCTTCTTGCGATCGACGATCTTGAAGTAGCCGCGCTCGTCCATGAAGCCGATGTCGCCGCTCTTGAAGAAATTGTCGGCGGTCATGACCTTGGCCGTCTCGTCCGGCCGCTGCCAGTAGCCCGCCATGACCTGCGGGCCGCGGATCGCGATCTCGCCGTGTTCGCCGGTGGGTACCGGATTGCCGTCGTCGTCGAGGATGACGACTTCGGTCGAAGGCAGCGGCAGGCCGATCATGCCGCTGAACTCGGTGACGCCCGCCGGGTTGCAGGTCACGCTGGGCGAGGTCTCGGACAGGCCGTAGCCCTCGATGATGGGACAGCCGGTCTTCTCGAGCCAGGCCTTGGCCACCGAGCTCTGCACCGCCATGCCGCCCCCGATGGAGACGCGCAGGTCGGAGAAGTCGAGCTTGCCGATGTCGGGATGGTGGGCGAGCGCGTTGTAGAGCGTGTTGACTGCCGGAAAGGAATGGAACCGGTAGGGCTGGTCTTCCTTGATGAGCGCCGGCAGGTCCCGCGGATTGGGGATCAGGATGACCATCGATCCCTCGCGCATCCCGAGCAGGCAGCACACCGTCAGCGCGAAGATGTGGTAGAGCGGCAGGGCGCAGACGACGATCGCCTGCTCCGGCTCGCCCCGGACCGGATCCTTCATCACCGGCTTGCTCCAGGCCTCGGACTGCAGGACGTTGGCCAGCACGTTGCGATGCAGGAGGGTGGCGCCCTTCGAGACGCCGGTGGTTCCGCCGGTGTACTGCAGGAAGGCGACGTCGTCCTGGGTGAGCTCGACCGGCTTGAAGCCCGCCCGGGCCCCTTCGTCGATCATGGCATTGAAGCGGATCGCTCCGGGCAGCTGGAACTGGGGCACCAGCTTCTTGACGTGGCGAACCACGAAATTGACGACCGCCCCCTTGATCCCGAGGGTGTCGCCCATCGCGGCGACCACGATGTGGCGTACCTGCGTGCGCGAGACGACCTGGGCCAGGGTGTGGCCGAAGTTCTCGAGGACGATCATCGCCTTGGCGCCGGAATCCTTGAGCTGGTGCTCCAGCTCGCGCGGCGTATAGAGCGGATTGACGTTGACCACCACCATGCCGGCCCGCAGCACGCCGGCGATCGCGGCCGGATACTGGACGACGTTGGGCATCATGATGGCGACCCGGTCGCCCTTGACGAGGCCCTTCGACTGGAGCCAGCCGGCGATTGCCGTCGACATCCGGTCGAGTTCGCCGAACGTCGTCTTCTTGCCGAAGCCGACGTAGGCATTGCGCTCACGATACTTGGTGAAGGCCTCGTCGATCAGCGCCGTCAGCGACGAATACAGCGTCAGGTCGATCTCGTGCGGAACGCCTTCGGGGTAGTGCGCATACCAGGGGCGATTCATCTCTCCTCTCCTTGTCGTTCGCCGCGCGTGGCGGCGGCTTCCGAGGCCAAGTCTCTCATGTCCAGCGCCTCGTGGCGCGCACCGTCCGGCAGCTCGGCGATGCGCTCGAGCTGTTCCTCGGCTGGTCGCAGCCGCGCTTCCT
>DAIMFM010000053.1:5180-14413 GCA_036724585.1 Burkholderiaceae bacterium
CCATCGAGCCTGTCGAGCAGATGCCTGAAGCCGGGCAGCAGGTCGGTATAGGCGCCGATCGACGCCAGGTGGGCGTTGCTCAGCGGCCGCGCGAACCAGCGGTCGTAGCCGGCGAACCCGCCCCACGACTCGCGCAGCTCCCGGTATCGGGCACGCATCCGATCGAGGATCTCCGCCTTGGCCGCCAGCTTCTGCTCGTCGGTCGCGTCGCTGCGATAGAGCGCCTCCAGCCGGTCGCGGGTGCGGCGCACGAGGTCGATGAAGTCCTCCCGGCGCCGTCGCTGCGCCGCCCAGGCCGCCGCCGGCGCGGGGTTGCCGTCGATGGCCTCGCGATGGCGCAGCCAGCGCTCGAGCCCCACTTCCTGGACCGCGGTGGCGAAGGACTCGTTGAAGGTCGTGTCGCCCGGCACGTACACCACCTGGTGGGCGAGTTCATGGAAGATCAGCCGCACGATCTCGGCATCCGGCAGGCGCAGCACGCTGCTGGGCATCGGGTCGTCGAACCAGCCCAGGGTCGAGTAGGCCGGCACGCCGGCGACCTGGGTGTCGTAGCCCGCCGCCGCCATCTGCGCGGCGAAGCGCTCCGCGTTGGCCTTGTCATAGTAGCCACGGTAGCCGACGCAGCCGGCGAACGGAAAGCACCACTGGTGCAGTTCGACCGACAGCGGCGGCGCGGCGAAGACGTTCCACAGGACGAAGGGCTGGTCGAGCGCCGCGTAGCGGGTGTAGCTGCCGTTGCGGGGCAGGCCCAGCTCGGACGACGCGAAGGCGCGCGCCTCGCGCACGAGCAGGAGCTTGCGCCGCAGGGCCTCGTCGGTCGCCGGGTCGTCGAGGACTTCGGCGATCGGCCGGGCGCGCCACATGAGGCTGAGATGGCCGTCGATCGACTGCCAGAGGTAGCCCGGCCCCTCGAGCGCGGAACACGCGGCGACGGAGACGCTCGCGAGGAGGAGCAACAGGAGGCGCAGGATCGGGCGGCCGGCGGCGGCGGGGATCCGGCGCGCGCCGCTAGCTCGCCGCATCGACCTCCACCAGGCAGTCGTAGAAGGTGGCGCCGCCGCCCATGTCGGTCAGCGCCTGGCTCGTGGTGGCATTGACGTTGCGTCCACCGGCGCTCATCTTCTGCCACCAGATGCCGCGCGCCGCCACCACGCCGGGCCGGACGCGATCCCCGACCCGGGCCACGAGTTCGACCGCGCCGCGGTCGTTGTACACGCGGACCCGGTCGCCGTCGGCGATGCCGCGTGCCGCCGCATCCTCCGCGTTGATGTCGCAGAAGGGCTCGCCCTCGGTGCGCGACAGGCTCGCGATGTTGACGAAGGTCGAGTTCATGAAGTTGCGGTGCGGCGGCGAGATCAGCGCCAGCGGGTAGCGTGCCGCCAGCGCCGGCGCCATCTCGGGGGATTCATGGGGCGGCAGCCAGTCGGGCACCGGATCGAGCCCCTGGGCGGCCAGCCGTTCGCTCGCGAACTCGAATCGCCCCGACGGCGAAGGGAAGTTGCCCTTCGCGTAGGTGGCCGCCGGGATATCCATCTTGAGCCAGCCCTTGCGCCGGATCTCGGCCAGGCTCGCGCCCCCGAGCGCGGGATCGTCCCAGCGCACGGCATCGGCCGCGATCGATTCGTCGCTGGCGGCGAGCGCCTCGTCGTCGAAGCCGATCGCCCGGGCGATGCGCCGGAAGATCTCGGAATTGGGCAGCGACTGCCCCACCGGCGCGATCGCGGGATTGTTGGCGACCACGTAGCGGTGCCCGTACGTCTTGTGCAGGTCGAAATGCTCGAGCTGGGTCGTGGCCGGCAGGAGGATGTCGGCGTAGTCGGCCGTGTCCGTACGGAAATGCTCGAGCACCACGGTGAAGAGGTCCTCGCGCTCGAACCCGGCGATGACCCGGTTCGAATCGGGCGCGACGGCGACCGGGTTGGCGTTGTACACGACGATCGCCTCGACGGGCGGGTCGGCGTCGAGGAGCGCATCGCCGAGTGCCGACATGTTGATGATGCGCGGCAGTCGGTCGGGCCAGCCCGGCATCAGGTCGGGGCGCACGAGGCGGTTGTTGTCGGTGGGAACATGGTCGCTCGACGAGAGGAGGAAGCCGCCGGCCGCCTCGCGCCAGGCGCCCGTGAGTGCCGGCAGGCAGGCGATGGCGCGCACCGCATTGGCCCCGCCGCGCACGCGCTGCATGCCGTAGTTCAGGCGGATCGCCGCGGGGCGGGTCGCGGCGAAGGCCCGCGCCAGCTCGACGATGCGATGCGCGTCGATGCCCGTGATCACGGCCGCCCGCTCGGGCGGATACTCGGCCGCGCGGCGCGCGAACGCCTCGAAGCCGACGGTGTAGCGCGCGATGTAGTCGTGGTCGAGCAGGTCCTGGTCGATGAGCACCTGCGCCATCGAGAGCGCGAGCGCCGCGTCGGTGCCCGGGCGGATCGGCAGGTGGTCGTCGCACCGCGCCGCGGTCTCCGTGCGCAGCGGGTCGATCGCGACCAGGCGGGCGCCGCGGCGCTTCGCTTCGAGGGCGATCGACCAGAAGTGCAGGTTGGAGGTGATCGAGTTCGAGCCCCAGATGACGACCAGCCGGGAGTCGGCGAAGGACTCGACGTCCATGCCGACCGCCGCGCCCATCGAATGGACCAGCCCGGTGGTGCCGGCCGAGGCGCAGATCCCGCGCTCGAGCCGCGATGCGCCGAGCCGGTGGAACAGGCGCGAGGCCATGCCCTCGCGCTGCACCCAGCCCATGGTGCCCGCGAAACTGTAGGGCAGGATGGATTCGGGGCGCCGGCGATGGATCTCGCGCAGGCGCGACGCGATCTCGTCGATCGCCGCGTCCCAGCCGATCGGCTCGAAGCGGCCCGCTCCCTTGGGACCGCAGCGCCGCATCGGCGTGAGCAGGCGATCGGGATGGTAGGTGCGCTCGAGATAGCGGGCCACCTTGGTGCACAGCGCGCCACGCGTGGTGGGGTGGTCCGGGTCGCCCGAGACCCGGACGGCACGACCGTCGCGGACGTGCACGTGGAGCGCGCAGGTATCGGGACAGTCGTGCGGGCATGCCGCCCGCACCAGGATGTCGCCGGCGTCGTCCTTCCGGCGAACCGGTTCGGCTTGCGTCCTCACTCTTGCCCTCGTCTGGCCGGCCGCTGCGGCCGCGTCTGCCGATGATAAGCTAGCGTGGGCCAGCATGCCGCGCGTGCGGCGAGAGGGGAGACTGCGATGCAACTGATCGAGGAGATCGTGGGGTTCGCCCCCGAGATCGCACTGATTCGCCGGGACATCCATGCCCATCCCGAACTCGCCTATGCCGAGACCCGGACCGCCGCGCTGGTCGCCGAGCGGCTTGCCGACTGGGGCCTGGAGGTCGCGACCGGCATCGGCGGGACCGGCGTGGTCGCCAGCCTGCGCGGCGAGGGGCCGGGCGCCGTCGGCCTGCGGGCCGACATGGACGCGCTGCCCCTGCAGGAGCTCAACGAGTTCGGCCACCGCTCCACCCACGCCGGCCGGATGCACGCCTGCGGCCACGACGGCCATGTCGCCATGCTGCTCGCCGCCGCCCGTTTCCTCGCATCCAATCCCCCGCCTCGCGGCACGGTGCATTTCATCTTCCAGCCCGCCGAAGAGCATGGCGCCGGCGCCCAGGCGATGATCGACGACGGGCTGTTCGAGCGCTTTCCGTGCGATGCGGTCTACGGCATGCACAACTGGCCGGGGATGCCGGTCGGCACCTTCGGGCTGTGCGCCGGGCCGATGCTCGCCTCGGCCAACGAATTCGAGATCACCATCCAGGGCCAGGGCAGCCATGCCGCCCTGCCCCACACCGGGCGCGACCCCATCTGGATCGCCTGCCAGCTGGTCATGGCGCTGCAGGGCATCGTCAGCCGCGAGAAGAAGCCGATCGATGCGGCGGTGCTGTCGGTAACCCAGGTCCACGCGGGCGACGCCTACAACATCGTGCCCGACCAGGCGGTGGTCCGCGGCACCGTGCGAACCTTCGACAGCCGGGTCACCGACCTGTTCGAACGGCGCATCCGGGAGATCGCGCAGGCCCTGCCCGCCGCCTTCGGCGGCAGCGGCACCGTCGTGTTCGAGCGAACCAACCCGCCGCTCGTAAACCACCCAGCAGAGACCGAGTTCGCCCGCGGCATCGCCGCCGGGCTGGTCGGGCCCGACAAGGTCATCGAGTTCGAACCGACCATGGGCTCCGAGGACTTTGCCTTCATGCTGCTCGCCCGCCCCGGCTGCTACATCGGCATCGGCAACGGCGACGGCGGACACCGCGAGGCCGGCCACGGTGCCGGCGCCTGCGTGCTCCACAATCCCAGCTACGACTTCAACGACGAGATCATCCCGCTGGGAGCGAGCTACTGGGTCGGGATCGCGCGCGCGGCACTGGCGGGCAACGGGCCCGGCCGGCCTGCATGACGGTCTTCCTGCTCCGGCGCTGCGGCCAGGCGGTGCTGGTGATCGCGGCGGTCGGACTGGTCGCCTTCGCGATGTTCCGCTTCGTCGGCGACCCGGTGCTCGCCATGGTCGGCCAGGACGCGAGCCCTGCCGAGCGCGCCGAGTTGCGCGCCGCGCTCGGGCTGGCCGACCCGCTCGCCAGCCAGTTCGGGCGCTTCGCGGCGCGCGCCGTCCAGGGCGACTTCGGGATGTCGCTGCAGCACGGCCGGCCGGTCGCCGGGCTGATCCTCGAGCGACTGCCGGCCACGCTCGAACTCGCCGTCCTCGCGAGCCTCGTCGCGCTTGCCGTCGGCATGCCCCTGGGCGCCTGGGCCGCGGTACGCGACGGCACGCGGGGCGCCGGGGCGCTCATGGCGGGTTCGCTGCTCGGCGTCTCCCTGCCCACCTTCGTGATCGGCATCGGCCTGATCCTCGTGTTCTCGGTGAGCCTCGGCTGGTTGCCCTCCTACGGTCGCGGCGCGACGCAGCTCGTCGGCGGGTGGCGCACCGGCCTGCTCGGCGCGGACGGCTGGCGCCACATCCTCCTGCCCGCGGCCACCCTCGCCGTGTTCCAGCTTGCGCTGGTGATCCGGCTGGTGCGCGCCGAGACGATCGAGGCGCTGCGCAGCGAGCACGTCCGCTTCGCCCGCGCCCGGGGCCTGGGCGAACGCCGCGTCCTGCTGCGCCACGCCCTGCCCGGCACCCTGGTCCCCGTGATCACCGTCTCCGGCCTCCAGTTCGGCTCCCTGATGGCCTTCGCGATCATCACGGAATCGGTGTTCCAGTGGCCCGGCCTCGGCCTGCTCTTCCTGCACGCCATCCAGGCGTCCGACATCCCGGTGATGGCGGCCTACCTGTGCCTGGTCGGGGCCATGTTCGTGACGATCAATCTCGTCGTCGACCTGGCCTGCCTCTTCATCGACCCGCGGCTGCGCGAGCCGCGCCCGACGACCGCATGGGCATGAGGCCGGGCGCATGGACCGCAGCGGCCGGGAGACGGGCTTGAAGGCGCGCACGCACCATCGGTCCTGGCGACGATGCATCCACGCCGCCGTCGCCGTGATGCTCCTCGCGCTGCTGGCCGGCGGCGCCGACGTCCTGCATGCGAGGACGCTGCGACTCGCCGACCAGGGCGATGCGATATCGATGGATCCCCATTCGCTCAACGACGGGCTCCAGCTGAGCCTGACCGGGAACATCTACGAGGGCCTCACCGCGCGCGGGCCGCAGCTCGAGCTCGTGCCGGGGCTCGCGCGCGCATGGCGCAGCACGGGTCCCCGGACATGGCGCTTCGAGTTGCGCGGCGATGTGCGCTTCCACGACGGCGCGGCGTTCAACGCCGACGACGTCGTCTTCTCGCTCGAGCGGGCCGCGGCGCCCGGGTCGGACATGCGCGCCTACGTCGGCCTCATCGCGCAGGTGCGACGGATCGACGATCTCACCGTCGAGATCGAGACGACCCAGCCGGCGCCGATCCTGCCCGAGATGCTCTCGCTGGTCTACATGATGGACCGGGAGTGGTGCGAGGCGCATGGCGCGCTGCAGCCGGTGGACAAGCGCAAGGGCATCGAGAATGCGGCCTCCTACCAGGCGAACGGCACCGGGCCGTACCGGCTGCGCGCGCGCGAACCCGGGGTGCGTACCGAGTTCGAGCGCAACCCCGACTACTGGGGACCGATCGAGGGCAATGTCGACCGGGTGGCGTTCACGCCAATCGGCAACGATGCGACACGCGTGGCGGCGCTGGTCTCGGGCGAGATCGACATGATGCAGCCGGTGCCGGTTCGCGACATCCCGCGGCTGCAGTCCGATCCGGGGCTGCGGGTACGCCAGGGACCGGAGCTGCGCACGATCTTCCTCGGCATGGATGTCGCGAGCGAGGAGCTGCGCTTCTCGAACGTCGAAGGCCGCAACCCGTTTCGCGACCGGCGCGTCCGGCTTGCGATGTACCAGGCGATCGACATCGAGACGATCGTCGAGCGCATCATGCGCGGCGCCGCCCGCCCGGCCGGACTGCTGATCGCGCCCGGCGTGCACGGCTACGACGCGGCCCTCGACCAGCGCCAGCCGTACGATCCCGAGGCGGCGCGGCGGCTCCTCGCCGAAGCCGGCTATGCCGACGGATTCGAGGTCCGCATGGATTGCCCCAATGACCGCTACGTCAACGACGGCGAGGTCTGCCAGGCGCTCGCCGCGATGTTCGCGAAGATCGGCGTGCGCGTGCGGCTCGATGCGCAGACCAAGAGCGTCTATTTCCCCAGGATCCTTGCGCGCCAGACCTCGCTCTTCATGCTGGGCTGGACGCCCGCCACCTACGATGCGCACAACGCCCTCTACAACCTCGTCGCCACGCCCGACGGCAGCGGCCGCGGCCAGTTCAACCTGGGTGGCTACAGCAACAGCCGCGTCGACGAGCTGACCCGGGCCATTGCCTCCGAGGTCGACGAAGAACGCCGCAACGACCTGATCGCGCAGGCCCTGCGCCAGCACCGCGACGATGTCGGCCACCTGCCGCTGCACCAGCAGAGCCTGGCCTGGGGCATGCGCAGCAACATCCGGATGGTCCTGCGCGCCGACAACTTCATCGACTTCAAGTGGATCTCGATCGACTAGGCACCGACACGGCGGCTGGCGCGGCGCGGCTCCTGCCCGCGCCGGCCACGCGCCCGCCGTACCGGGCACGGCCGCCGATGCCATCGCTCGTCGCCGCAGTCGTGCTGGCCCTGTTCGTTCTCGGCGCCGTCCTCGCGCCATGGATCGCCCCCCAGGATCCATACGAGCTCGCGAACCTCGACCTCGCCCAATCCCTGCGCCCGCCGCTCGGGGCGGCCGGCGGCGACTGGCGCTATCCGCTGGGCACCGACGAGCAGGGCCGCGACATGCTCTCCAGCCTGCTCTACGGCATCCGCAGCTCGCTCGCCATTGCGCTCGCCGCCGTCGCGCTCGCCTTCGCCGCCGGCACGGCGATCGGCCTGGCGGCGGCGCGTTTCGGCGGCTTCGTGGATGCGCTCTTCATGCGCCTGGGGGACATCCAGCTTTCGTTCCCGGCGATCCTGGTGGCCATGCTGGTCGATGGCGTGGCCCGCACGCTCCTGCCCGCTGCAGCGGACGACGGCCTGCTCGCCGGTCTCGTGATCGTCGTCGCCATCGCACTGGCCAACTGGGTCGCCTACGCCCGGGTGGTCCGCGCGGGCGCCGTCGTGGAGTTGCACAAGGACTATGTGGCCGCGGCCCGCCTCGCCGGAGCCGGCGCCTGGCGCATCATGTTCGCCCATGTCCTGCCGAACGTGGTCGGCGCGGGACTGGTGCTCGCCAGCATCAATTTCGCCACCGCGATCATGATCGAGGCGACCCTCTCCTTCCTCGGCGTCGGCCTGCCGTCCGGCTCGCCGTCGCTCGGCACCATGGTCGCCACCGGCTACGACTTCCTTTTCTCCGGCGAATGGTGGCTGGTGCTCCTGCCCAGCCTCACGCTCGTCACCCTGTGCGTGTCGCTGAACCTGCTCGCCGACTCCCTGCGCGGCAGCCTCGACCCGCGCCTGCGCTGAAGCCGCATGCAGGAGCCGACAAGACCCGCCCATCACGAGCCCGCCCCACCGTTGCTGGCGATCGACGGGCTGTCCGTGGCCTTTCCCGCCCCGCAGGGCGACGTCCTCGCCGTCGACGATCTCACGCTCTCGATCGGTGCGGGCGAGATACTCGGCCTGGTCGGCGAATCCGGAGCGGGCAAGTCGCTCACGGGGGCCGCACTCGCCGGCCTGGTGCCGGCGCCCGGCCGGGTGCTGGCGGGTACAGTCACCATCGCCGGCCAGCGCCTCGCCATGCGCGACACCGCGCGCATGGCGAAGCTGCGCGGCACCACCATATCGGCGATCTTCCAGGACCCCCTGGCCGCGCTCCATCCCTTGCAGCGCATCGGGACGCAGCTCGTCGAGACGATCCGGCATGTCCGCGGCCTCGCGCGTGGACGGGCGCACGCGCTCGCCCTCGAGCTCCTCGCCTCGACGGGCCTGCCGGATCCGGAGATGCAGATGCGGCGCTACGCCCACCAGCTCTCGGGCGGCATGCGCCAGCGGGTGGTGATCGCGCTCGCGATGGCGCCCGCCCCGCGCATCCTGGTCGCCGACGAACCGACCGCGGCGCTCGACGTCCGCACCCAGACAAGGATACTGACGCTGTTGCGCCGCATCGCCGACGACCAGGGCATCGGGATCCTGCTGGTCTCGCACGACTTCGGGGCGATCGCGGCGATCGCCGAGCGCACCGCCGTCCTCCAGGCCGGGCGGATCGTCGAAGCGGGGCCGACCCGGGAAGTCGTGTGCACGCCGCGGCATCCGCATACGCGCCGCCTGATCCACTCGGTCCCCTCGGTCCATGGCCGCGATCGCGCGCTGGCGCAGCATGGCGGCGCGACAGCCGACCCCGGCGAGCCGTGTCGTGGCCCAGTGGCGCTGCGCGCTCCAGGGGAAACACGGGCCCCATGACGGCATCCCTGCCCGCTGTCCGCGTCCGCGCGCTTCGCAAGAGCTTCGGGCGGCCCGGCGTGCGCCTGCTCCAGCGGTGGCGGGCATCGGGTCGCCGGCTCGTGCGGGCAGTCGACGGCATCGACTTCGAGATCCATCCCGGCGAATGCCTTGCCCTCGTGGGCGAATCGGGCTGCGGGAAGACGACGGTTGCGCGCCTGGTCGCCGGGCTGGAGCGGCCTGATTCGGGTTCAGTCGAGCTCGCGACCGACGCGGCCGGCAGGCCGCTCGCGCCGCAGATGGTTTTCCAGGATCCCCATGCGAGCCTCAATCCGCGCTGGA
>DAIMFM010000054.1:0-14395 GCA_036724585.1 Burkholderiaceae bacterium
GGATCAACGACGCCATGGGAGGGTTCATCGCCCGCCGCACGATCAAGGAGATGGTGTCGGCGGGCATGCCGGTGAGCGAGTGTCCCATCCTGGTGCTCGGGCTCACCTTCAAGGAGAACGTGCCCGACATCCGCAACTCGAAGGTCATCGACGTCATCCGGGAGCTGTCCTCCTACGGCGCGCGCGTCGTGGTGCATGACCCGCACGTCGATCCGGCCGAGGCCATGCACGAGTACGGCATCGAGGTCGTGGGCTGGGATGCCGTGCCGAAGGCGGGCGCGATGGTGTTCGCCGTCAACCATGCCGCCTTCCTCGAGCGTCCGCTCGAGAACCTGCTGGGCAAGCTCGAGCCGGGCGGCATCGTCGCCGACGTCAAGAGTGCGCTCGATCCGACCGCGGTGAGGAAGCTCGGCTACAGGCTCTGGCGCCTCTGATGGACGGCGCGCTCGCCGAGCTCCTGGCCGGGCGCAGCGAACGCTGGCTCGTCACCGGGGCGGCCGGCTTCATCGGCTCGAACATCGTCGAGGCCCTGCTGCGCCTGGGGCAGCGGGTCCGCGCGGTCGACAATTTCGCGACCGGGCATCGGCACAACATCGAGGAGCTGGCGCGTCTGCCGGGCGTCGCCGGCCGCCTGGATTTCATCGAGGCCGACGTGACCGATGGCCAGGCCTGCGACGCCATGGTGGCCGGCATCGACCGGGTGCTGCACCAGGCGGCCCTGGGCAGCGTGCCACGCGCCATCGGTGATCCCGTCGGCGCCTTCGACGCCAATGTCGGCGGCTTCGAGCGGCTACTCGATGCCTCGCGTCGTGCCGGTGTCAGGCGTTTCGTGTATGCCTCCTCGAGTTCCGTCTACGGCGATTCACCCGAACTGCCCAAGGACGAATCACGACGGGGCCGCGCACTCTCGCCGTACGCGGCCACCAAGGTCGCCGACGAGCTGTTCGCCGATGTCTTTGCACGAACGTACGGCATGGAGTGCGTGGGACTGCGCTATTTCAACGTGTTCGGCCCACGCCAGGATCCCGCCGGGGCGTATGCCGCAGTCGTGCCGAAGTGGATCGACGCCATGCTCCGCGGCGAGCCGGTGACGATCAACGGTGACGGCCGGACCAGTCGCGATTTCTGCTATGTCGCCAACGCGGTGCAGGCCAACCTGCGGGCGGCGCTGAGCGACAGCCTGCCGGGCCCGCACGAGGTCTACAACGTGGCCGTCGGCGAACGGACCAGCCTGATCGAGCTGTTCCACCTGATCCGGGACGCGCTCGCCTCGGTCGACCCGGGCATCGCCGCGTGCGAGCCGGTCTTCGGGGCCTTTCGGGCCGGCGACGTCCGGCATTCCCTGGCGGACATCGGCAAGGCCCGGCGCGAGCTGGGCTACCGGCCGAGCCACACGATCGAGGCGGGCATGGCGGAGGCCTTGCCCTGGTACCTCGAGCGCGCGGCCGCGCGGTTCAGCGCAGGCTGAACCGGTTGAGCAGGTCGTAGAGCGTCGGCCGGCTGATCCCGAGGATCTCCGCCCCCTTGGCGATATTGCCGTCGCTGTGGGCCATGGCGCGCAGCACCGCGGCCCTCTCGGCCTCCTCGCGGACCTGGCGCAGGTTCAGGTAGCGGTGCTCGCCTTCGTCGGGCGCGAGCCCGAGGTCCTCGGCGCGGATCACCTGGCCATCGGCCAGGATCACCGCCCGCTTCAGGCAGTTCTCGAGCTCGCGCACGTTCCCGGGCCAGCCATGGGATTCGATCGACTTGAGGGCATCGTCGGCAAGGGTCAGGCCTTCCTTGCCCTGCTGGTCGGCGATGCGCCGGATGAAGCTGTGGGCGAGCAGCGCGGCGTCCCCGGTCCGTTCCCGCAATGGCGGGATCTCCACCACCATCTCGGTCAGGCGGTAGTAGAGGTCCTCGCGGAAATCGCCCGTTGCGATCAGGTCGCGCAGCTTGCGGTGGGTCGCGCAGACGATCCGCACGTCGACCGGAATTTCCTCGCGCCCGCCGATCCGCTCGATGACGCGCTCCTGCAGGAAGCGCAGCAGCTTGGCCTGCAGGCTCTGCGGGAGATCGCCGATTTCGTCGAGAAAGAGGGTGCCGCCGTCGGCCACCTCGATCTTGCCGGGAGTCTGCTTGACCGCGCCGGTGAAGGCGCCGCGTTCATGGCCGAAGAGCTCGGATTCGAGCAGGTTCTCGGGAATCGCGGCGCAGTTGATCGCCACGAAGCGGCGCTCGCGACGATCGGAGAGCTGGTGCAGGCCGCGCGCCAGTACCTCCTTGCCGGTGCCGCTCTCGCCGATCAGCGTGACCGTCGCATCGGTCGGGGCGAGTTTCTCGATCTGCCGGCAGACCTTGAGCATGCCGGGATCGCGCGTGATCAGGCCCGAGAGCGGCATCTCGCCGACCCGCTGCGCAAGGCGATGGTTTTCCTCCTCGAGCCCGGCCAGGTGCAGCGCGCGGTCGATCACCAGCGCCAGCACGTCGGGCTCGAAGGGCTTGCCGAAGAAATCGTAGGCGCCGAGCTGCACCGCCTTGAGGGCATTGTCGCGATCGGCCTGGCCGGTCAGCGCGATCACCTTCGTCCCCGGTGCCATCGACAGGATCGACGCGAGGGTGCGCAAGCCCTCGTCGGGCGTATCGGGCGACGGCGGCAGGCCGAGGTCGAGCGTCACCACCCTGGGTTCGTGGCGCCGTACCTGCGCGATCGCGGTGTCGTGATCCTGGGCGAAGACGACGTTGTAGCGGTCGAAGGACCAGCGCATCTGTCGCTGCAGGCCGAGGTCGTCCTCGACCATGAGCAGGAGGGGGCGGTTGTCAGGCATTGGATACACCGGGAAGGGAGAGAGCGGGAGAGGGAAGCTCGACGCGGGGCAGCACCATGGTGAACCGGGTGCCGCGGCTGGGCGATGATTCGACCGCGAGGCTGCCGCCGAGCTCACGGACGTACTCGCGGCATTCGAACAGCCCGATGCCCATCCCCTGCGACTTGGTCGAGACGAAGGGACGGAACAGGCGCTCGCGCACGAAGGCGTCGCTCATGCCGCGACCGGTGTCGAGCACCGTGATGCGCACCGAGCGCCCGTCGGGGCGCCAGGAAACCGTCACCCGGGCCCCGTCGACGCGGTCGCAGGCTTCGATCGCGTTCTGCAGGAGATGCCCGATCACCCGCTCGAGCCGGGCGCGATCGGCGCGCACCAGTGCCGCGTCGCCACGGGGTTCGGCGGCCAGTTCCGGCGCCGGAACGTAGCCCGAGCGCTCGCGCACCGAATCCCGGAGCAGCTCGCCGATGGCGATGAGCTCGGGGCTGCCCGCCGCGCGCAACGGCGCGCGCAGGCCCGCGAGGATCGCCTGCATCCGGCCTGCCACCGTATCGATCGTGCCCAGCATGTCGTCGACGAAGGCCGGGTCGCTGCGGTGGCGACGAGCATTCGACGACACCAGCGAGAGCTGCGCGACGAGGTTCTTGAGGTCGTGGACGATGAACGTCGACATCCGGTTGAACGACGCGAACTGCTCGGACTGGGCGAGCCTCTCGGTGGCCCGTTGCACGCCCAGGAAGCTCGCGACCTGGGCGGCGGCCACCTTGAGGACGTCGCGCACTTCCCAGTCGAGCTCGATGCGGGCGCGCGGCCGGTCGAGCACGACGAGACCGGCCAGCTCGTCGTGGATGATCATCGGGACGATCAGCCAGCCACGCTCGTCATCGAGCGGCCCTTCGATCACCAGGTCGGGATAGCGGCCGGGTGTGGCGCGCCACTCATGGAGGTCGACGATCCACTTGCGTGTCGCCAGCCAGTGCAGCAGGCCCATGCCGGCCGGCAAGGGGCCGGGTTCCATGCCGGCGCGGCCAACCTGGCCGGCGAGCTCGTAGCGGTCGCCGTCGCGGATCCAGAGGGCGCCACCGCGGCTCTCGACCAGGGCGCCGATACCCACGATGCCGCGCTCGGCGAGGGAACGGCTCGAAGCATGGCCGCCCTCGGACAGGAGGCGGGTGAGCCGCAGCCATTCCTCGCGGTAGTCGTAGCGGTAGTCGAAGAAGTGCTTGGAGACGAAGACGCGGATGCTGGCCCGTACGGATTCGGACATCACGGCCACGAGAAGCCCCAGCGCCGCGGCGAACACCAGCACCGTCTGCGCCACTTCGCTCCAGGAGCCACCCAGGCGGCGCAGGTAGAAGGCCCCGATGGCGACGACGAGCATGCAGGCCGCGGCCACGAGCAGGGTGGCCGAATGGAAGACCATCCGGCGCGAGATCGCGATGTCGAGCTGCCATGCCGGGTTGCGCGAGGCTGCGACGGCGAGCAGCGGCACGGCGAAGGCGTTGGCGAAGCCCTGCGATGCCCGCCACACGGGGTCGACGCGATGGCCATCGAGCAGCGCCTCGCCGTACATCAGCAGGTCGAAGCCGAGGACGAACGCGACCGCGATGGCGAGGTACTTGATCGCCCAGCGCTGGGCTGGCTCGCCACTGCGATAGAGGCGCCCGGCCACCAGCAGGGCCAGCGCCAGCGACCCGAGACGGGCGCCATGGACGATCCATTCGGGCCAGCCATTCAGGCCGGCGGCGACCGGCAGGATGGCCAGGGCGATGGCCGCCGCCAGCAGGCCCGCCTGGAGCCGGGTCGAGGCGGGTTCGCGCCGCCCGAGCGCGAGCAGGAACATGATCCACGCAAGTACCCTCAGCGATTCGAGCGAGGGGGCCGCCAGCGAGGCCAGCGGCCGGTCGCCGGCGCCGATCGCCATCGTGAGCGCCCAGACCGCCTGCGCCGCCAGCACGCCCAGGAACAGGCGGGCGGCCAGCCGGTCGGCGCGACGGGTCAGCGCCAGGGCAGTGAAGGCGGCGAAGGCGGCCGCGGCGATGCCGAAGCCGAGCTGGCCGAGGTTGGTTTCGGGCATTCGACGCAGGTCGTGGACGATGCGTCGAGCCTATGGTTCGTAAGGAATTCCGACAATGAACTAGCGCACGGTCTCGCCGCCGAGCGTCGGATCCTGGCCGAAGTAGCGGCACATCGCCTGGAACAGGGCCGGGAAGTCCTCGCGCAGGCGCCAGGGGTCGCTGAAGAAGGCCTCGCCGGCGACGGCGAAGAACTCCACCGGATCCGTCGCGGCATAGGGGTCGAGGCCGAGTTGGCCGTACCAGGCATCGGCGCCCGCCCCCTCGGGATCGACATGGGCGGGAATCGCCGCCTCGATGGCGTCCAGCCTGGCGCAGAAGTCTTCGTAGGACGCCCGCAGGATCCGGCCCCAGCCGGGCGAGCGAGCCTCGGCGCCGATTGGCACGCCATCGGCCGCGCCGCTGGCCATGTCGAGCTTGTGGACGAACTCGTGGACGACGACGCGGGCCCCGTCTCGCTCACGATCCTCGACGGTGTCGGACCACGCGAGCACGACCGGGCCGAGGTCCATCGCCTCGCCGGAGAGGATGTCGCGGGATTCGTGGACGACCCCGGCGTCGTCCACCTGCGAGCGGTCGACGAGGAACCGGTCCGGATAGACGATGACGTCGACGAAGTCGGAATAGGCGCGCAGGCTCAATTCGAGGATCGGCAGGCAGGCGAGCAGGGCGATCGTCCAGCGGACGGTGTCGTCGACCGCGAAGCCGGCGGCGCCGACGATGCGCTTGGCGGCGATGAATCGACCCGCCAGGTCGACGAGGCGCTGCCATTGCGCCTCGTCGAGGTGGTCGAACTCGTACCAGCTCGCGCGCAGCCGCGCCAGCAGGTCCGGCTCCGGCGCGGGCGCGGCTGCCTTCTTCCCGAAAATGGGCCACATGGACCCAGATGTTAACCGGGCGCGTTGGCCGCGGGCGCGCGCGCCGAGCCGGATCGGCGGATCGGGCGCCCGCCTATAATCGAGCCGTGCAGTCTTCCCACATGCCTCATCCGGATCTCGCCGGCGCTGCCACGGCGCACTGGCCGGCGCCGGGCGCCGCGGACGCCGATGTCGCGGCGGCGGTCGAGTTCGTCCGCGATCGGCTCAGCGATGGCGATGACACCGACCTGCACGTGCTGCTGCACGCCATGGGAACGCTCGGGATCCTGCGCGCGCTGGAGGTCGGCCCGACGGCACAGGTCGCGGCCGTCCTGTTCGGCTCGCCGGGCCGGATCCCGCTGCGCGAGATCCAGGCTCGGTTCGGGCCGGAGGTCTCCCGCCTGGTCGAGAGCATGCGCAAGATCCGCCGGCTCAAGGAGATCCACCGGGCCGCCGAGGAAGACCATGCCGGGGGCCAGCAGGGCCAGATCGAGGTCCTGCGCCGGATGACGATGGCGATGTCCGTCGACATCCAGGTCGTGCTCATCCGGCTCGCGTCCCGCCTGCAGACCCTGCGCCAGCATGTCGCCGATCACGACGTCCCCGAGGCGTCGATCAGCCGCGAGACGCTCGACGTCCTGGCGCCGCTCGCCAATCGCCTCGGCCTCTGGCAGCTCAAGTGGGAACTCGAGGACCTGTCGTTCCGCTTCCTCTGGCCCGACGAGTACAAGCGGCTCGCGAAGCAGCTGGAGGAACGACGCGTCGAGCGCGAGGATTTCGTCGAGGCCGCCCTGCAGCGCCTGCGCACCGAGCTCGAGCGGGCCGGCATCGAGGCCGAACTGAGCGGCCGTCCCAAGCACCTGTTCAGCATCCGCAGCAAGATGCGGCGCAAGGGACTGACCTTGCCGGAGATCCAGGACCTGCGAGGACTGCGAGTCATCGTCGCGAGCATCGACGAATGCTATGCCGCGCTCGGCGCCATCCACGGCATCTGGCAGGCGATCCCGGAGGAGTACGACGACTACATCTCGCGACCCAAGCCCAACGGCTATCGATCGCTGCACACCGTCGTCGTCGCCGACGACGGCAGGCCGCTGGAGATCCAGATCCGTACCGCCGAGATGCATCGCTTCGCCGAGTACGGGATCGCGGCGCACTGGCGCTACAAGGAAGGCCGGACCGGCGGACGGGATCGCCATGACGACGAGGTCGCCTGGCTGCGGCAGCTCCTCGCCTGGCAGCGCGATATCGGCCAGAGCCTCGGCTCGGGCGCGCTGATCCCGGGCGACGCCGGCCAGTCCACCATCTTCGTGCTCACGCCGCAGGCGCGGGTGATCGAACTGCCGGCGGGCTCCACCCCGATCGATTTCGCCTACCACGTCCATACCCAGCTCGGGCACCGTTGCCGGGGCGCCAAGGTCGATGGGGCCATGGTGCCGCTGACCACGCGGCTGGAGAATAGCCAGACCGTGGAGATCATCGCCGCCCGCGAGGGCGGGGCGCACGACGACGGGCCCTCGCGCGACTGGCTGAACCCGCAGCTCGGGTACGTGACCAGCAACCGGGCGCGCGCCAAGGTGCGGCAATGGTTCAACGCGCTCGACACCGAGCGCGATATCGCGCTGGGGCGGGAGCGGGTCGACAAGGTGCTGCAGCGCGAAGGGGCCACCGGGCTCGCGCTCGACGAGTATGCGACGCGGCTGGGCTATGGCGATCCGACCCAGCTGTTCATTGCGGTCGCCAGGGAGGAGATCGGGCCGCGCCTGCTCGAGGCCGCCGCCCATGGCCGGCTCGAGCCGCCCGAGAACCTGCGCCCGACGCCCGACGAGGAGATCCTCAACCGCAGTCGCCCGAGCACCGACGGGCGCAGCCGCAACGGTGTGCTGGTCGTCGGCGTCGGCTCGCTGATGACCCAGCTCGCCAAATGCTGCCGGCCGGCGCCGCCCGATGCCATCGCGGGCTTCGTGACGCGCGGGCGGGGCGTCAGTGTGCATCGGGTCGATTGCCCCACCTTGCGGACGCTGGCCGAGCGCGAGCCCGAGCGCCGGATCGAGACTTCCTGGTCGGACGCCGCGATACGCGACGACAGCGGCCGGCCCCTACTCTATCCGGTGGACATCGATGTGCACGCCGCGGATCGTTCCGGCCTGCTGCGCGACATATCGGACGTGCTCGCCAAGCAGCGCACCAACGTGGTCGCGGTTTCGACGCGCACCCGGAACGGCCATGCCGCGATGCGCTTCACCGTCGAGGTGGCGCATACCGGCGAGCTCGATCGTTCGCTCGCGGCGATCGCGGCGATCGAAGGCATCCAGTCCGCCCGGCGCCACTAGGGCCCGCGCCGCCCGGCGGCACCGGGGCGCGCGCGAATCTCAGGCCGTGGCGGATTTCGGCCGGAAGGCCTTGCAGATCTCCTCGCGGGTATCGATCCGCGGCGCGCCGATCAGGTCGAGGCAGTAAGGCACCGCCGCGAAGATGCCCGGGACGAGCAGCGTGCCGTCGCGATCGCGCAGGCCCTCGAGGGTTTCGCGGATCGCCTTGGGCTGGCCCGGGAGATTGATCACGAGCGCCTGGCCGCGTATGACGGCGACCTGGCGCGACAGGATCGCGGTCGGCACGAAGCGCAGGCTGATCTGGCGCATCTGTTCGCCGAAACCGGGCATCTCGCGTTCGCCGATGGCGAGCGTTGCGTCGGGCGTCACGTCGCGCGGCGCCGGTCCCGTGCCGCCCGTGGTGAGGACGAGGGAACAGCGCTCGTGGTCGACGAGCGCGCGCAGGCATTCCTCGATGCCGGGCCGGTCGTCGGGAATCAGGCGCTCCACGGGCTCGAAGGGTGTGAGCAGCGCATCGCCCAGCCATTCGCGCAGCGCCGGGATGCCCTTGTCCTCGTAGAGGCCGCCCGAGGCCCGGTCGCTGATCGATACGAGGCCGATGCGGATCGCGGCCTCGCGTGGCGCCTGGGCGGCGCCGCGCCGCACGGTGTCGGATGAACGATCCTGGCTCATGGCTGCTCCGGGGAATCTTGTGGGGGGCGTGCTGCCTTGGGTGTGCCGCCATCCTGGTGGCGACGCATGGCGGCAAGCAGGTGGCGATACAAACTGCGGTAGGCGCCGCCGCTTCGTGTGCCGGCGCGCTCGGCGCGAGCCTGGTCGACGAGGCGGGCCAATGCGGGATCATCGGCATCGACGCCGAACCGGCGGCCGAAGGCGGCCAGCGCGCTGGCGTCGGCCAGCAGCCGTTCGCGCCAGTCCTCGGCGGCCCGCGCCAGCGCCACTTCGGCGCGATGGCCGGCCGAGCCTGCTTCGAGCGCATCGCGGATCGCATCCGCGTCGGCATCGCGCATCAGCTTGCCGATCAGCTGGCGCTGCCGGCGAAGGCCTTCGCGCGACTTGATCCGGCGGGCGAGCTCGAGCGCATCGCGCAGGCTCTCGTCGATGGGCATCCCGGCCAGCTGCTCGGGACGCAGGGCGACGAGCGCGTCGCCCAGTCGCTGCAGTTCGTGCGCCTGGCGCTTGAGGGCGCTCTTGCTGGGACGTCGATCGGCGCCGTCGACGTCGATGCCGTCGGCTTCGGGCCGGTCGGATTCGAAGGAGGCATCGGCCGGGTGCGTGGCCTGTTTGCGAGGGCGGGACATGGCAGGCTTCGTCGAGGTGCGCTGATATCATAGCCTGCTGCTCCCAGCGGAATGCCCATGTTCGAATACACCGAGGACCAACTCCGGTCGCTGGCCGACGAGGCCCTGCGCCATGCGCGATCGATCGGCGCCACCGATGCAGTCGTCGAACTCGCCGAAAACACCGGCCTGAGCGTCAATGTCCGCAAGGGCAAGGTCGAGACGATCGAGAAGACCCGCGACAAGTCCTTCGGCGTGACCGTCTACTGTGGCCAGCGACGCGGCAACGCGAGCAGCAGCGACTTCGGGCTGGCGCCCCTGCGCGAGACGATCGACGCGGCCTTCCAGATCGCGCGCTTCACCGCCGAGGACGACTGTGCCGGCCTGCCGGACGAGGAACTGCTGGCCACGCGCTGGCGGGCGCCCGACCTGTTCCATCCGTGGGATATCGATGCGGATGCCGCGATCGCGCTCGCATGCCAGGCCGAGGATGCAGCCTTCGCCACCAGCCCGATGGTGCGCAATTCCGACGGGGCATCCGTCTCGGCCGGCCATGGCCAGTTCCTGCTCGCCAACACGCGGGGCTTTGCCGGCGGCTATCCGTACAGCCGGCATTCGCTCTCGTGCGTGCCCATCGCGCAGCGTGGCCGGGAGATGCAGCGCGACGGCTGGTACAGCGCCGAGGTCCGGCCCGAGCGCCTCGCCGATCCCGCCGCCCTGGGACGCTACGCTGCCGAGCGGTCGCTCGCCCGGCTGGGTGCCCGACGCTTGCAGACCGGACGCGTGCCGGTCCTGTTCGAATCGCCCCTGGCCATCGGGCTGGTCGGCCATCTGGTGCAGGCGCTCTCGGGCGGGGCCCTGTACCGGCAATCGAGCTTCCTGCTCGATTCCGTCGGGCAGAAGCTCTTTCCCTCGCACATCGACCTCGTCGAGGATCCCACCTTGCCGGGCGAGCCCGGCAGCACGCCGTTCGACAGCGAGGGCGTGCGCACCGCAAAGCGGCGTGTGGTCGACGCGGGCGTGATCCAGGGCTATTTCCTGTCCACCTATTCGGCGCGCAAGCTCGGCCTGCCCACCACCGGCAATGCGGGCGGTTCGCACAACCTGCGCCTGCGCAGCCGGCGCACCAGGCCGGCCGACGATCTCGACGCGATGCTGCGACGGCTCGGTACCGGCCTGTTCGTCACCGACCTGATGGGACAGGGGGTCAACTACGTCACGGGCGACTACTCCCGCGGCGCGGGCGGCTACTGGGTCGAGAACGGCGTCATCGCCTATCCCGTGGAAGAGATCACCATCGCCGGCAACCTGCGCGACATGTTCGCCGGGATCGTCGCGATCGGGGCCGACGAGATTCGCCGTGGCTCCAAGCGCAGCGGCTCCATCCTCATCGAGTCGATGGCCGTCGCAGGCACGTGAAGAATCGCCCGCAGGAACGGATGCCGAGATGAGCAAGGCCTTCGTGCGCGAATCGTCGGACGACGACGACGAAGACGACATCCCCATCCCGGAGCTGCCGGCCGGTTTCCGCAACTACATCACGACGGCGGGACTGGCCGCATTGCGCGCCGAACTGCTGCAGCTGCTCGACGTCGAGCGTCCCGAGACCGTGGCCATCGTGTCCTGGGCGGCCTCCAACGGCGATCGGTCCGAGAACGGCGACTACATCTACGGCAAGAAGCGGCTGCGCGAGATCGATCGCCGTATCCGCTTCCTGACCCGGCGCATCGAATCGGCGGTCGAAGTCGATCCCGCCGAGCAGCCCAATCGGGACCAGGTCTTCTTCGGGGCGACGGTGCGCTACCTGCGCAGCGGCGGCGAGGAGGAGGTCGTGACCATCGTCGGGGTCGACGAAGTCGATCCGGCCGCCGGCCGCATCAGCTGGATCGCGCCGGTTGCCCGGGCGCTCATCAAGGCGCGCGAGGGGGACATCGTGGCGTTGCGCACGCCCGCGGGCGACGAAGAGCTCGAGATCCTCGAAGTCAGCTACCCGGACTAGAACGCGGAACCCGGGTTCGGCTGCGGGCGCAGGTCAAGGCGGGGCGCCGCAGACAGTACGGTTGTACGGCAAGGCGTCCCAACGCGGACATGCGCCCGCAGGTGAATCCGGCTCAGCTGCGGGCGACCTTGCGGACGTCAGGCAGCTTGCGCAGGTTGCGCAGGAGGCGCGCGACATGGATACGGTCGCGCACCTGCAGGCCGAAGCGGATGCGGCCGTTCTTGCCCCCGGCGCCGAAGCCGTCGGATTCCATCTGGACATCGACGATGTTCGCCTCGGAGGCGGCGACCTCGGCGGCCACCTTGCCGAGCACCCCGCGGTCCGAGCGGACCTCGATCTCGAGGTCGATCCGGAACAGCCCGTCGGTCTGCTCGGACCATTGCACGCCGATCCAGCGGTCCGGGTCCTTCTGGCGCTGGCGCTCGACGGTCTTGCAGCCGATCCGGTGCAGGGCGAGGCCATGGCCGCCGCGCAGGTGGCCGATGATGGCGTCGCCCGGGACCGGGTGGCAGCAGGGGGCATAGGTGACCGCGCCCTGTTCGGTGCCCTGGATGAAGACCGGGGTGAGCCGGGGAATGATCGCGGCGGCTGCCGTCTTGCCACTGAGCTGCAGCGCCACGGCGCGGGCCTCGACCGGCGCCAGGCGCTTGCCCAGGCCGATATCGGCATAGAGGTCATCGATCGACTTCGCGCCGGAATCCCGCGCCACCCGTTCGAGCACCTGCGTCTCGAGCGAGCTGGCGTCGATGCGCAGTGCCGAGAGCGACTGCGCCAGCAGGCGACGGCCGAGCCCGACGGATTCCTGGTACTTCATGCGGCGCAGGAACTGCCGGATCTCGGAGCGGGCCCGCCCGGTACGCACGAAGCTGAGCCAGTTCGGGTTGGGCCGGGCCGACGGGGAGGTGATGATCTCGACGACGTCGCCGTTCTCGAGCTCGGTGCGCAGCTCGGCCGGCTCGTGGTTGATCTTGGCCGCCACCGCGCGGTTGCCGACGTCCGTATGGATCGAGTACGCGTAGTCGACGACGGTCGCGCCGCGGGGCAGGGCGCGGATGTCGCCGGCCGGAGTGAACACGTAGACCGCATCCGGGAAGAGGTCCACCTTGACGTGCTCGATGAACTCGAGCGCCTCGCCCGTGGTGTTGTTCTGGATCTCGAGGAGCGACTGCAGCCAGCGATGGGTGTGCTTCTGGAGATCCGAGAAGCTGTCGTCCTCGGCCTTGTAGAGCCAGTGCGCGGCCACGCCGGCCTCGGCGAAGCGCTGCATCTCGGTCGTGCGGATCTGGAACTCCACCGGCGTGCCATAGGGGCCGAGCAGCGTGGTGTGCAGCGACTGGTAGCCGTTCAGCTTGGGGATCGCGATGTAGTCCTTGAAGCGCCCCGGGACCGGCTTGAAGGTGTTGTGCAGGGCGCCCAGGGCGAGATAGCACTCCGGCAGCGTGTCGACGATGATCCGGATGCCGTAGATGTCGAAGACCGTCGCGAAGGAAACGCCCTTCATCCGCATCTTCTGGTAGATGCCGTAGAGCGCCTTCTCGCGACCGTAGACCTCCGCCTTGACGCCGAACTCGGGAAGGCAGGCCTGCACCGCCTCGAAGACCTTCGTGATCGCATCGCGCCGGTAGCCGCGCGCCGCCTGCACCGCGCGGCGCAGGACGTCGTAGCGCGTCGGGTACAGGGCGCGGAAGGAGAGGTCGAGCAGCTCGCGGTAGACGACGTAGAGGCCGAGCCGCGTGGCGATCGGCGCGTAGATCTCGAGCGTCTCGTTGGCGATGTGCTTGCGCTTGTCCGGCTTGACGCCATCCAGCGTGCGCATGTTGTGCAGCCGGTCGGCGAGCTTGATGAGGATGACGCGAACGTCCCGCGCCATCGCCAGCAGCATCTTGCGGAAGCTCTCGGCCTGCTGTTGCTCCTTGGACCAGAACGCGACCCGGTCGAGCTTGGACAAGCCATCGACGAGGTCGGCCACCTGCGGCCCGAAGCGCTCGTGGATGGCCTGCTTGCTGACCGCCGAGTCCTCGATCGTGTCGTGCAGCAGGGCCGCCATCAGGGAGTCGGCGTCGAGCTTCCAGCCGGCGCAGATCTCGGCGACGGCTATGGGATGCGAGATGTAGGGTTCGCCGCTGCTGCGGAACTGGCCGAGGTGCGCCTCGTCACCGAAGCGGTAGGCCTCGCGGATGCGACGCCGGTCTTCCTCGGAGAGGTAGTCGATGGATTCGGTGAGGCTGGCGAGCGTGGCGACCGACTGGCCCGGATGCGAGCCGGGGCCGAAGCGGTATTCGACATACGGCCGCCCGCCCTCCGGCGAGTCGGCATCGGGCGCGCCGGGCATGATCCGCTCGCCGGCGATCGGGCCGGCGGTTTCGCGGACACGAGCAGGTGTGTCGGTCAGAGGGGGCCCCATACTGCTAGCCTACCCGACCTTGGGGATATTGGGGAAATCGCGGCGGCGCCAATACGGGTTGGTGCGCCCCCGCGCAGGGAACGCTCAGGTGGGGACCCGCCTGAGCATCTCGATGCCGACCTTGCCCGCGGCGATCTCGCGCAGCGCCGTGACGGTGGGCTTGTCGCGCGATTCGATCTTGGGGGCATGGCCCTGGGCGAGCATGCGCGCCCGGTACGTGGCCGCGAGGGTGAGCTCGAAGCGGTTGGGGATCTGCTTGAGGCAGTCTTCGACAGTGATTCGGGCCATGCTTACTCCGGGTGGGGACGCGCTTCATGGATGCCTAGGCCATCGAACAGGCCGCGGTGGCGGGTGCGCTGCTGCGCGAACCGGCACCGCGAGGCTTCGACAATCGCGGCAAGCTGCCGAAGGGCGCCGGCAAACTCTTGATTAATAATAACATATTGGAACCGGCCAGCCTCGGCCAATTCGGGTCGGGCGGCCTGGATCCGTTGCTCGATCACCTCCGGGCTGTCCTGGCCCCTGCGCTCGAGGCGCAGGCGCAGTTCCTCGATCGAGGGCGGCGCGATGAACACCAGGACCGCATCCGGGAACTGCCGCCGCACCTGCACCGCGCCCTGCCAGTCGATCTCGAGCACGATGT